>NZ_JEYB01000012.1:0-92363 GCF_000582255.1 Acinetobacter sp. 1566109
AACCCATAGCACCTGCTTATGTACAACCAGAAAATTTAACCGTCATTCCTTTTGCGAAACATATGCCGGAATGCTTTCAGCATTTTGAAGTCTGTTGGGCTGAGGGTAATTATCCGGTAACGGCAAGTGGGCATCCTGACTTTGGTGGTTGGTCAAGGTTCTCACCAGAACAACATGAAAATCGTCAAATGACATTACCTGATTTGATTGTACTTATGGATATTTGGCCGCCGGGTGTATTGCCAATGTTTAAGCAAGTTGCGCCAGCAAGCTCTTTAACATGGCACATTACTTATGTTCATCCAGTTCAGCATCAGTTGTGCGACTGGTTTAAATATAAAGTCACGACTGAATATGCAGCTGAGGGTTATTCCACAGAATATGCATATCTTTGGGATCAAAATGATCATTTAATTGCAATCTTGCGGCAAACTGTTACGGTATTTACCTAAGTAATCTACTTTCTCGATTCACATATTTCGTATAAAGTGGCTGTTACAGATAGATACAATATTGAAGTATGTGTCGTTGTCTGTTAAAAGATGCGTGAAGACTAAATTGGCGGTGTTTATGACCACAGGGCGAATCCTGAATATCCCAAATATCCTAACTTTGGCGCGTATCGCGCTTATTCCTGTATTTTTGGTGATTGCATATTGGCCGCCTGCAATAGGTATTGGTGAGCACGTAGGAAGTATGACGCGTCATATTATCTTGACGGCTATTTTTGTGTTGGCTGCCGTAACTGACTGGTTTGATGGCTACCTAGCACGAACTTTGAACCAGACTTCAGCATTTGGCCGATTCTTAGACCCAGTTGCAGACAAACTTATGGTGGCAGCTGCACTTATTGTTTTAGTGCAGTGGAAACCGACAATTGCGATGGCTTTTGCTGCAATTGTTATTATTTCACGAGAAATTACTGTTTCTGCTTTACGTGAATGGATGGCAGAGCTCGGTGCACGAACCAGTGTAGCAGTGTCAACTGTAGGTAAATATAAGACCGCATTTCAAATGATTGCGATTAGTGTATTTCTACTGAATTGGCAGCCTTTAGAAATGCTGGCTTATGCTTTGTTATATACCGCTGTGATTCTCACTTTATGGTCAATGTTTATTTATTTAAAAGCAGCGTGGCCATATCTAAAACAACCCTAATGTCAGGTTGAATGATTAAGCCTTTCTATAACGAAAGGCTTTTTTTATTTTTGAAGAGTGCAAGAATCGGGTCGTCATAAGACTTTGGCTACTTTAAAGTAAGATTAAGTGCTAAGGAGGTGACAGATGCAAATGCTTTCTTCTCGGCAATTTGCTGTGATTGCCACAATTATTGAATATTTATATGAACATCTAGACCAGCAACCAAGCTTAGAAGATGTCGCTACATATATGGATTTAAGTCCAAGTTATATCCAGCGGCAGTTTCAGGAATGGGTAGGTATTAGCCCTAAAAAGTTTGTGCAATATATGAGCTTGCAGCAGGCAAAATATTATTTAATGCAGCAACGTAGCTTATTAGATACTGCTTTAAATACTGGACTATCGGGTACGGGTCGTTTACATGATTTGTTTATTCAGCTTGAGGGGATGACCCCAGGTGAATATAAGCAGCAAGGTGATGGGGTTGAACTGAATTATTCAGTTGAAACAAGCCCATTTGGTGATTTATTAGTAGTAAGTAGTGATAAAGGGATTTGTTCTGTTCGCTTTGTTGATAGTCGTGAAAATATTGAAGACATCATTAAACAATACTTTCCGAAAGCTCAACTAAGAAATCACTCTCCGATTTGGCATCAGCAAATTGCACAGTGGTTTAGACAAGATTTTTCAGAACACTTACAGCAGAAATTACCGCTTAATCTTGCAGGAACACCATTTCAGCTTCAAGTGTGGGAAGCATTACTTACTATTCCCGAAGGACAGCTACGTACTTACCAAGATATTGCTGAGCAAATTGGAAAACCTAAAGCAGTCAGAGCAGTCGCTACAGCAATTGGACAAAATCCGATTGCGTATTTAATTCCGTGTCATCGAGTCATTCGTGCAACAGGAATGGTCGGTGAGTACCATTGGCAAAAAGGGCGTAAACTGGCATTGTTAGCTTGGGAAATGGCTAAGCAGCAAGGGGAGATTGCATGACACTAGATTTATTTTCTCCGGAGCCTTGTTCAAACTTATTGCCTTATGAAGGTGAGGTTCAGGATTATGGATGTATTTTAAGTACGGAAGAAGCCGAACAATATTTTCATTATTTGTACCAACATTTGGCATGGCGACATGATGAAGCGAAGCTATATGGCAAGCACTTTATTACACCCCGCAAGGTTGCTTGGTATGGAGATGAGCATTATCGATATAAATATTCTGGTGTCTTTCGTGATTCTTTACCGTGGGACAGAGCACTTGCCAAGCTAAAGCAGCAAGTCGAGCAGATTCTTTCAGAAAAATTTAACTCTTGCTTGGCAAATCTTTATGAAGACGGAACGCAAGGTATGGCTTGGCATAGTGATTCGGATGTGTCTTTAGCTAGAACTACTACAATTGCTTCTTTAAGTTTTGGAGCAACGCGGAAATTCTCTTTTAGACATATTCAAACCAAGGAAAAAGTTGAGATGTGGTTACAACCGGGTCAACTTATTGTGATGCGTGGTGAGACTCAACAATATTGGCAACACCGTTTAAATCGTTCTACAAAGATTTTACAACCGCGTATTAATCTGACATTCCGTCAGTTCAAATTTTCATAAGTTTTATTCTAAAAAATGGGCAAGAAAAAAGCCCATGATGGCAGCATGAGCTTATTCCTCTGAGGGAGAGCCTTCTATTGATGAGCTGCTGATGAAAAGAATCATCAATAGGTGCTAAAATCATAATATGAGAATATTTGGATATTTTCAATGCTTCAAAGTGTAAGAAAACTTTAAATTATCAAAAATATTATTTTAGATCTCACCTTTTTCTGAAAGTTCCATAAAGCGCTGTTCTATTAATGCAGCATTTTCTTGCAAAATTTCAATGAGTTTTTCAATATTTAAAAAATCAAAGCGATTTTTTGATGCGACTAGTGTTAAAGCTAATGGAACTTCTTTACTTGAAAAACGAACGGGTACAGCAAGTCCTGAAACATTAGGATCAATCTCACCTTGTGAGAAATAGAAGCCTTGTTTCTTTATTTTACGCATGCGTTGGATAAAGCCTGGTTCATCCAGAGCAAAACCTGATTCAGACAGCTCATGTTGAAAACGTTGATAATAGTCATGCATGCGCTGTTTACTTAAATGTGACACCATTGTTTTTGGTGATGCTCCAACATAGATCGGACGCGGACAACCTCGGCCATATGAAAGTAGCTCTGTATCTTTAAAAATCTCATGATGAATATCAATGCAGTAGTCATCATTTAAATAGGTGAGTAAACAGCAAAGTTCAGTGCGTTCAACAATGTTACGCATAAACGGCGTACTGATTTGAACTAATGGATCGGTTGTTCTGGATACATAGTCAAGAACTGCTATTTTTGAGCCTAAAGTGTAATCGCCAGAAGTACCATTAATACGTTTTAATAAGTCGGCTGATACGAGTTCTTTCAGATAACGATAGCTGGTCGGTTTAGACAAGCCAAGTTCTTCGCAAATAATATCGACATTAATCACTGGTCGTGAAACTGAAAATAAATCCAGTACGGTTAAAATTTTGCCAAAACTTGAAATTGCCATGATGTCTTATTCGTATCCTTAATAAATGGGTCACACTTGAGTTCTTATAACAGAAAAATTGAAGCTTTGTCTCAATTCCAAGATAACTACCTGATTTAAATATTTTACGCTCAGAATCAGAAAAGTTCTCTTGATTCACACATCATATATGATTAACTAAAAACATATCAAATTATCAAATAAAGATATTTTAGTTGACTAAATCACTTTATTTTGAAAAAATTGTGCAGCAAAATATCTAATCGAGAAATTGGTTTACTCTGCCGACTTTTTCGATGTCTCTCCTTTCCTAAGCTTGGTCGTATAAATAGCGGCCAAACTGAAATCATCTCGGTACATCATGCAGAGATGTAGGAAAAATCATTGTATTGAAGGATGCTCTCATTAACTCATTTGTCTATAAGGCAAATGACAAAGTCGTGTTGTCTTTTTAAAAGGCAAATGGACACTGATGAGCATGCTCATCAGTTCAAATCTGTATTTGAGATGAGTTCATGTTATTAAAGCAAATACTGGCTTTCCGCCCGAGTAAGCTGGATCTAATTTTTGCAATAAAGACATTTATTGCCGGCATGTTGGCATTATTTGTTTCGTTTGAATTAGACCTGATTAATCCAATGTGGTCGATCGGTACCGTCCTGATTATCGCCAACCCTTATTCGGGTATGGTGTCGTCTAAGTGTGTCTATCGTGTTTTAGGTACGGTGGGTGGTGCCATTGTTGCGTTAACAATAACACCTCACCTGATTAATACGCCGTGGATATTTACGGTTGTGTTGTCACTATGGGTGGGTTTTGCGCTTTATGTATCCTTACTCGACCGGACACCTCGCAGTTATGCATTTATGTTGGCGGGTTATTCAACTGCAATGATTGCGTATAACGCGATTACATATATTGACCAGTACAATATTTTTGATATTGCTTTGGCGCGTGTACTCGAGATTTCAATTGGGGTGATTTCGAGTGCGGTTGTGTCCGCAACTATTTTGCCGATGCATATTGGTTCGGCAATCAAACAGCGTGTAACTAAGACACTCAAAGATACAGAAAACCTATTTGCTAATTTGTTAAATGCAGATCAGCAGCAAAACAATACACAGCTTTTGGCTGCGATTACTCGTGATACGACCGATATTCATGCTTTAGCAGTTCACTTGAGCTATGAAAAAGGTGAGTTGCATGGCATGACCAAACCTTTGCAAGAAATGCTCCATCAAATGTCGATGGTAGTTGCAAACTTAGTTGCCTTATCTGAACGAATTAAACAACTGCAAGAACTCAATTTTATTGAAAGTCATTCAGACAAATTAAAGCAGCTTTCAGGTCACGTGATTCATTTTCTTGAACAAAAAGACCAAATGACTGATGAAAATGTTTTGCAGTTACCTGACGAGTTTGAAAATGATTTCTTGAACTTAAATGATTCGGCTTCTGAACATCAACAAGTGCTATTGGCTGCCATGAAAATGGATGTCCGCCACTTTATTAGTAATGTTTTAGCTGTAAAAGTTTTATGGCAACGCATTAAGCAGGGTAATAAAGAGATTCCAGATAACATTACCCCAATGACGACTAAATATCCAAGTTTGCACCGAGATCATGGTGTGGCAGTCAGAGGCGGTATTAGTGCGGTACTCATTACATTTATTGTGACTGGTGTGTGGATTCTCTCTGGCTGGAAAGCTGGATTTATGATGGCACAGATTGGTGCAGTAACTGCTTGTATTTTAACGGCCCTAGATAACCCTGTTCCTGTCTTGCGTATTTTTATATGGGGCAGTGTAGCTTCGGCTGTTTTAGTGTTTATTTATGCTTTTGGTGTTTTTCCTCATGTCACTACATTTTGGGAACTTGGACTCGTTTTGTTGCCGATGTTCTTATTTGCGGTTTCTATGATGGCGAATCAAGCACTCATGCCAGTGGGAATGGTGCTGGGTATTAACACCATGATGGGTCTGAACTTGCACAATGCTTACAGCATGGATGCAGTGTCTTACCTAGACAGCTCATTTGGTATGGTTATGGGCGTATTGGTGTCTCTCATTGTGATAGATGTGGTACGAGCGATGTCACCAGATACCAGTGCAAACCGTATTTTAGCTTTACATTATCGCGCGATGCGTCAAGCGATTTATATACCTTATGGCATTGAATTCAAAGTTCATTTGCGGGCGATGTTAGACCGTGTTGGTGTTTTAAATACCAAAATGGTTCAGTCAGAAGAGATTAAAAAATCGATTCATCAAGCATTGGTTGAATCAAGTGCGATTGTTGATTTAAGCCGACTTCAAGAGTTAGCAAATCAATTTCAGCCATTTTCAGAACTAGCTCATCACATTGGCCGTTTGCAACAAGATTTAGATGAGCTGTTTAGAGCCAAAGAAAATGAAAAAGATGAAAGTGATGTATTGGTACAGCACATTCATCAGACCTTGTTTGAACTTAAACAACTTGCTTCAAATATTGAAGATATGACTTTGCGTCAAAGATTATTTATTTCGCTAAATAATATTGCTTATAGCATGTGTCATGTTTCATCAAACCAAATGAATGCAGATCGTACGCTTACAGGAGCCACAGCGCATGGGTGAGTTTAATGTCTATGGTATTTACCTGCCCGCTTTGCTCGTCCAAGCCTTATTTGCATATATATGTTTCCGCTTGTTAAGTCCTTTAACTAACAAATGGATTGCACAAGGCTGGATTGCACTACCCAGCATTTTCAATTTGTGTTTTTACCTTTTACTACTTTTGGTGATACACCAAATTTTTGTTGGGTTAGGTGCTTAAAGATGATTGCCAGATTAAAGATTGAGTTAGGTGAGTAAAATGAATCAATTGGAGTTGAAAAAAGTCATCCGTCCAGTGATTTTGATTGTCGCATTAATGATTGCGGTCTATACCATTGTGCATTTATGGAATTACTATAATGCAGCGCCGTGGACACGTGATGGCCGAGTTCGTGGTGACGTTATTCAAGTCTCCTCAGATGTAGCAGGACTTGTAACGGAAGTATTGGTTCAAGATAACCAGACTGTCAAAAAAGGTCAGGTGCTTTTTAAAATTGATGTTTCTCGCCGAGCTTTAGATGTAGAGCAAGCAAAATCTGATTTGGCAAAAGCAAAAGCGGCCTATGCTCAAGCACAAGCAGGTTTGGCGCAAGCCAAAGCAAACTTGATTAAGTCGAGTACTAACATTAAGTTAGCCGAGAAAAACGCAAACCGTTATTCAAACTTAATGGATGGCGCGATTTCTAAACAAGAACAAGATCAGGTCTTTGCAACTCGCGATCAATCACATGCGGAACATGAGCAACTCCAAGCAGCTATTCAACAAGCTGAAGCCACTATTAAACAGCAACAGGCATTGGTTGAAGCAGCAACAAGTAACTTACATTTAGCAGAACTCAATATGCACCGTGCCGCTGTTGTTGCACCGGCAGATGGAACACTCTCTAACTTTGATTTGCGCCCTGGTAACTATGTCCAAGTTGGTCAAGCGGTGGCAGCATTGCTGGATCGTAAACAACTTTATGTGGTGGGATATTTTGAAGAAACAAAATTAGACCGCATTCATATTGGCGATCAAGCAAGTGTGCAATTAATGGGTGACAGTCAGAAAATTAAAGGCCATGTGCAAGGTATTGCATCGGGTATTGAAGATCGTGAGCGTTCAAGTAGTTCTAAATTGCTTGCAAACGTAAACCCGACGTTTAGCTGGGTTCGTTTAGCACAGCGTGTACCTGTAAAAATTGTGTTAGATGAAGCACCAAAAAACGAGCTGGCTTTTGTTTCTGGTCGTACTGCTACAGTACATATTATTGAAAAATAAAGAATTGAAGTTTTTAAACCCAATAAAAAAGCATGTGTAAAACATGCTTTTTTATTTTTTATGGTGTTAAACCAACTGGATTGCGATACCAGCTTTGAATCAGCAAAGCTGCGGCAAAACTATCTGCTGATAATTTCTTTGCACGGCCTTGTTCTTGATAAAAACCAAGTTCTTCTCTTGCTTCACGGGTGGTGAGTCGTTCATCTACCATCCATGTTTCAATATTGGTTTGATGGCGTAAACGGCGTGCAAACTTACGTGCACGTGTAGAAAGCTCTGATTCGCTATCATCCATATTTAATGGAAGACCGACAATAAACAAATCAGGTTGCCATTCTTTGACAATTTTTAAAAGTTGGTCCCAGTTGGGAATCCCATCTTTCATCACAAATAATGGCAATGGATTAGCACTTTCAATTGCAGATTGGCCGATCGCCATTCCCATTTTTTGAGTACCAAAGTCAAAAGCCATAATTGATTTTGATTGTGTTGCAGTCATTAAGCATGTCCGATTTCAGAAGCCAGCCATGTACGATCTACACCAATTTTTTTATAGGCTGCATCCCAACGGTCATCGTACGGCAAGTTAAAAATCAGATCCATGTCGGCATCACAGATGAGCCAGTCACCACGAGCAATTTCATCTTCTAGCTGGTTTTTACCCCAACTCGCATAACCGAGGGCGATTTGGTAGCGACCAACACCTTCGTTGTGTGCAATTGCATCGAGAATATCTTTACTGGTGGTAATACAGACATTTTCACCGACAGCAATAGAGGAGTGCCATGTTGGTTGACCAGTATGAAGGACAAAGCCTGCTTCAGGACGTAAAGGTCCACCTTGTAAAACCTCATGCGGATTTACATTGTCTGCATCAATGTCTAAATCATTGAGTAGTTCTTTAATTTGGATACCAGCAGGGCGATTGATAATAATACCTTGAGCACCTTCTTCGTCATGGCGGGCAAGATAAATTACAGTATTTGCAAAAAAGTCATCTGCCATTTCTGGCGGGGCAATCAGACAACGGTGAGTCATGTATTGTTTGGTCACCTAAGCGGTTCTCCCTCAAAAAATGTCGCTATAGGGTCTCTCGACCCTTTTTATGTATATAGGTTCTTTTTATCAACATACAAGAGTTAATCGGATTTCGCCAATCTTTTTCTCTCATTTTCTTTATTAATTTGAAGAAGCCTGAAATTTAAGTTGGCGTAATTGTTTAGCATGCTGCAAGGTCGTTTCATTAATTTCAACTCCACCTGACATACGTGCTAGTTCAGAAATAATCTGATTTTCATCGAGTTGTACGATGGTGCTGCTTGCCGGATCTGTTTGCTGTTTTTTAACTAACAAATGTTGATCAGATTGTGCAGCGACCTGCGCTTGGTGAGTAATACATAGCAGTTGGACATGCTGAGCCAAATCGGCAAGTAATCGTCCAACCACTTCAGCCGTGCCGCCACTAATCCCGACATCAATCTCGTCAAATACCAAAACTTCTGCTTCGGTCTTTTCAGCATTCATCACTTGCATGACGAGTGCAATACGTGAAAGCTCACCACCCGATGCCACACGTGCCAATGGTTGTGGTGGTATGCCTTTGTTGGCAGTAAATAAAAGTTGAATAAAGCTTAAGCCTTCTGCACTTGGTTGCTCTAATGGCTCAAATTTAAACTCAAAGTGTGCTTCAGGTAGTGCCAAAGGCTTAACCTGCTCGGTTAATTGTTTTGCAAGTGGAGTAGCAGCTTCACGACGAATATTGTCTAAATGCTGAGCTTTTTCTAAGAACTCTTGATATGACTTTTCTACTTGTTCTGCCAGAGTCTCTGGGTCTTCAAGTTGATGCAACTGTTCAAGCTCATTTTGCCATGTTTCGTACTCTTCTTTCAGCGTCTCTGGCTGAGTACGGTATTTACGTGCCAGACGATGGAAAACTTCCAATTTGGAATTCAGTTCTTCCATCCGTTCAGGGTCAAAGCTCTGACGGTCAATAAACTGACGTAAATTTGATGTTGCATCATCAATTTCACTTTGAGCATTAAGTAAAGAATTATAAATTTCAGAAAGCTGTTCACTACGTCCAGCATGAGATTCTAGTCGGCGAATGATCGATGACATTTCTTGAGTAATGTTTTGTTCAGCTTCATCAAGCGCATTCAAGCTATAGCTACAATCTTGCATGATATGTTCATGATGACTGAGACGGTCAAACTCTTGCTCGATTTCTTTGTAATCGGTCTGAATGACTTCCTCAAGTTCTTCGATTTGCAGCTCTAAGGTCGCAATACGTTGTAGACGAGTTGCTTGAGCATCTAAGACTGCTTGGTGTAAACGAATCGTGCGTTGCCATGTGCTATAAGCTTCGCGGACATCATTCGCTTCAGCATAAAAATTGTTATAACGGTCTAACCAATGCTTTGGATAAGGTGGTTCAAGAAGCTGTTGCTGGCTGTGCTGGCTATATAATTGAACCAATAGGCGCCCCAATTCTTTAAGCTCAGAGAGGCTACTTGGGCGGCCATTCACCCATGCTTTACTACGACCAGTTGCGAAAATAACCCGACGTAAATGAATTTCCCCAGAATCATCATCTAGTTCATGGTCTTGTAACCATTTTGCCTCAGGGCTATTGTTCTGATAAGTAAAAACTGCGGTTACATCCGCTTTGTCCGAACCATAGCGGACATAATTTGTATCTGTACGTTCCCCTAAGCAGGCAGAGAGTGCATCCAGTAATAATGATTTTCCGGCACCTGTCTCACCTGTTAGAACATTAAATCCTTGTTCTATATCAATAGCTAAATGATCAGCTAATGCAAAATTAATTAAAGTTAAATGTGTGAGCATAAACGCATCCAACGCGCCAAATTATGGGTTAAAGATAGAGAAGTTTTGAATTTGCTACAAGTGATCTATTATTCTAAATGAAATTATAGAACAGCAAGATTGCGGAACTTTACAATGAAAAAAACATTAAGCTTACCGAAAGCACCAATAGGGATGATGAACCGCCATAAAAAAACAAATCCTGCTGAAATGAATAAAATTTTAAGTCAGCATTTTAATGCATTTAAACAGGCTGCTGCACAAGGTGATTATGCCAAAGCTTATCAGCATGTAAAAAAAGCGGTAAATCTAGTGCCACAGCATCCTGGAGCACTATCTGATTTAGCTTATACTGAGCTGCGGTTACGCCGTTATGACGATGCATATCAACATTATATGCAAGCTATTAAAGCAAGTGGTTCCAACGTTAATACAAATTTATATGATGGCTTAACCGAAGTTTGTCATCATTTAAATAAAAAAGAAGAAAAAATCAAATTTGGGCGTTTAGCCATTTCAACAAAAAAAGAACTCACAAAGAATGAGCCTGCTTTAAATATACCCCCGCATAAACCTGTACCATTTAGTCCCAATCCTCAAGAAAACATTATTGCTTTTTCTTTATTTGGAGCAAATCCGCGTTACTGTGAAACTTCAATTTTAAATACTAAGTTAGCGCAAGAAATTTATCCGGAATGGACGTGTCGGTTCTATATAGATGATACCGTTCCTGAACTTGTACAGAAACGTTTACAAGCAAATGGTGCCCAAGTAGTACATGTCAGCTCCACTCAAAAACAGTTATCTGGTTTATTTTGGCGCTTTTTAGTCATGGATGATCCGCTAGTTAAAAGATTTTTGATACGGGATGCTGACTCTATCGTGTCTTATCGTGAAAAAGCCGCTGTCGATGCTTGGCTCAAGAGTGATCAATGGTTTCATTTAATGAGGGATAGCTATTCTCACACTGAATTAATTTTGGCGGGAATGTGGGGTGGTTGCTCAGGTATTTTTCATAATATTGAAGCACATGTCAGAGATTATGTCGCCACTGGAAAGTATCCGGATAATCGGGTCATAGATCAGCATTATCTTCGTTATCGTGTTTGGCCGACTTTAAAACAAAGTGTGCTTGTGCATGACAGCCAGCAATTTGATGAAAATGGCATCGATTTTCCGGCTTACGAGTCAGCTTCAATGCAAAATGACCCAGACAATTTTCATGTTGGCATGGATAATGGTTCACCAGTGGTTACAACTGCTGTGACACACCCAACTGCAGAGAAAGTTTATTGGGTTGTATTCGATGAAAATCACGATGAAGTTTGCAGATATGATGCAATAGTGTCGAAGAGTCGAAATATTGAAGTAAATTTACCCCACGCTTTTGCTAAAAAAATTCAGTTACAGCAGTGGAAATTACAAGTCTATCCGTATGAAAACTGATTGATTAGTTATTTAGGCACAATTAAACTACATTCATCATAATTTATATAAATGCGGCATTATCTGGAGAGTGTGCATGAGTTCAACCCAATTTGATCATGTAACGGTCATCAAAAAATCAAATGTTTATTTTGGTGGAGCATGTATCAGCCATACCGTGCAATTTGAAGATGGAACGAAAAAAACATTAGGTGTTATTTTGCCGACTGAGCAGCCTTTAACATTTGAAACACATGTTCCTGAGCGTATGGAAATTATTTCAGGTGAATGCCGCGTTAAAATTGCAGATAGCAATGAAAGTGAATTGTTCCGCGCTGGTCAATCATTTTATGTACCAGGTAATAGCGTTTTTAAAATCGAGACTGATGAAGTACTCGATTATGTTTGCCATTTAGAAGGCTAAGAAATTCCTGTTTAAATCGGGTACACTATGCCCAAAGAAATCCTGTGAAGTTGGCTTTGCAGGATTTTTATTTTTTGCTCAAACGTTGTTAGAGGTCATGCATGGCAAAACCGGAATATTATTATGGCGTTCACTCAGTGGAGTCATTGTTAGAACTTGAGCCGGAGCGTGTGCTGACCTTGTTTACATTGAAGGGGCGCGATGATCAACGTTTACAAAAGATTTTGCAATTGGCTGAGCCTTTTGGAATTAGCATACAAAAAGCAAGCCGTGAAAGTCTTGAGAAGCTTGCAGGCTTACCATTCCACCAAGGTGTAGTTGCAGCAGTACGTCCGCATCCGACGTTAAATGAAAAAGATCTCGATCAGATTTTGGCTGAAACTCCAGATGCCTTATTGCTGGCATTAGATCAGGTGACAGACCCGCATAACTTAGGGGCTTGTATTCGTACAGCCGCTGCAATGGGTGTTCAAGCAGTCATTGTTCCTCGTGATCGCTCAGCAAGTTTAACTCCAACTGCTCGTAAAGTCGCAGCGGGCGGGGCTGAAAAAGTTAAATTCATTCAAGTGACTAATTTGGCTCGTACTTTAGCGCATCTTAAAGATACAACTCACGTACGTGTGATTGGTACAATGCTTGATGAAAGTGCTTTACCTATTCAAAAATGTGATTTCTCTGGTCCAGTTGTCATTGTTATGGGTGCAGAAGACACAGGTTTACGTCCAATTACTCAGGCACAGTGTGATCATAAAGTTTATATCCCGATGTCTGGGAATTTACAGAGCCTAAATGTGAGTGTGGCAACAGGTATGGCACTTTATGAGGCTTGCCGTCAGCGTTCTGAGGTATAATTTAGCTGCCTTTCTCGTTTTAAAGCAGTCTAAATATGTCTCCCCGTAAGCAAGGTTATTTTTTTGTATTGGTGACCATGTGCATTTGGGGCGGGTTTACGCTTTTTGCCCGTTTAAATGCACAATGGCACATCAGTGCTTGGGATATTGCTGCACTGCGCTTCGCTATTGCTTTTCTAATTTTGATGCCTATCTTAATTTATAAAAAAGATCTCGCTTTTTTATGGAGTAAGCATGCGGTTATTTTGGCGCTCATTGGTGGAGTCATCTATTGTCTCACTGTCTATACTGCGTTTCTTTATGCGCCAGCTGCACATGCCGCAATATTTTTAAATGGTTGTATCCCCATCTGTACAGCTATAGCTGCCTATATTCTATTTAGACAACCATTTGATAAACATACATGGGTGAGTCTGGCAATTATGATCACTGCCTTGGCCCTCATGAGTGCATTAATGCTACAAAGTAGTACCTCTGCTTTTGGAATTGGCGATTTACTTCTGTTTATCAGTGCAATTTGGTGGGGAATTTTTACTGTACTACTTAAACAGTGGAAACTCTCTGCTTGGCACTCTATGGCAAGCGTCGCGATTTGGTCTGCAATTATTTATTTGCCGATTTACCTATTATTCTTACCTAAACATTTTATGGATGTAGATCCTGTACATTTGGCTGTACAAGGCATTTTCCATGGCGTGTTTGTCGTTATTATTGCAACATTGACCTATGTTGCTGCTATTCAGCGTCTTGGCGCATTTAAAACGGGAAGTATTGTAACTTTGGCGCCGTTTATTGCTGCTATTTTAGCTGTACCCTTACTTGGTGAATCATTAAGCCCATCAATTGTTGTGGGCTTGGTTGGTATGGGGATAGGCGCTTTACAGCCTTGGCGCTGGTTTAGACAAGATAGCCTGACACAAAAGATTAAGCAGCAAAATACACAAAATTAGTTTGCACGCTTCAAATAGCTTTGATGTAAAGGCTCTAATTGCTGATATAAATGTTCGAGTAATCCGTCGTTAAACACGATGTCATTGGCAAGCTCACGTTTTCGTTCGCGTGGCATTTGTGCAGCAATGATTTTCTGGATTTGTTCTTGGTTTTGCCCATCGCGCTGGCTTGCACGCTGAATTTGAGTTTGTTCACTCGCATCAATTAGTAGCGTGTGATTGACTAGTTCATGTTGATTTGTTTCAAACAATAATGGCGAAACTAAAATTACATAAGGACTTTTAGGATTTTGTAGCTGTTGAATAATCGATTGACGGATTGCAGGGTGGGTAATTTGCTCGAGTGTATGACGCGCTTGTGGATTTTGGAAAATATATTCGCGTAAGGCACGGCGGTCTAAACTACCATCGGGTTGAAGTATCCAGTCTCCAAAAGTTTGCTGAATTTTTTGAAGGGCAGGTTGGCCCTTTTCAACTACTTCGCGAGCAACAATATCGGCATCGACGACTTGGATTCCTTGGGATTCAAACCATTGTGTTGCAGCTGATTTACCACTGCCTATACCACCTGTGATTCCCAGAATAAAAGCCATCTTAACCTCCCAAATAAATTTTCATAATCTGATCACCCCATAAAAAGGCAACCCAACCTGCAATGGCAATATATGGCCCAAACGCAAAAGGCTGATTGTCATTTCTTAACTTTAATAAGATGATGCCAATGATTGCACCCAATAAAGACGACAATAACACAATTAACGGCAGCATCAATGGCCCCATCCATGCACCTAATGCTGCAAGCAATTTAAAGTCGCCGTAGCCCATACCTTCTTTGCCAGTAATTACTTTAAATAAGTAATAGACAATCCAAAGACATAGAAAACCAATGAGGTAACCCCAAATGGCCGAGTTGGGTGAGGTGTAGATATTAAAGGTGTTAATGCCTAAACCAAGCGCAGCTAAAGGTAGAGTAAAGCGATCAGGCAATAATTGTGTATCGAAATCAATAAAGGTAAGTGCTATCAGTACCCATGTGAGGACCAGTCCAAAAAGCATTTGTATAGTTGGACCAAACACCATAACCACCACCAATGAACATAGCATGGTAAGTAGCTCGATGGCTGGATAGCGAATGCTAATCGGGTGCTGGCAATGACCACATTTTCCTCTTAACACTAGCCAGCTTATGAGTGGGATATTTTGATACCAACGGATGGGTTGATGGCATGCAGGGCATGATGAAGCAGGCTTACTTAAAGTTAGCTTCTCATGATCAATAATGGGTTGCTCAGGATTGAGTAACATTCGGCATTCTTGCTGCCAATCTTGCTCCATCATTCTTGGTGTGCGGTAAATCACTACATTAAGAAAGCTACCGATACATAGGCTCACGAGTGCAACAGCAATATAAAGTGCAGTTAAGTTTTGAATAAAATACGCAATGATGTCTTGCATTATATAACTGAGCCCATTTGGAAAATTGGAAGATACATAGCAATTACCAGACCGCCTACGAGTACCCCTAAAATTGCCATAATTAAAGGTTCCATCATAGAAGTTAAACCATCAACGGCATTATCCACTTCATTTTCATAGTAAGTGGCAACTTTATCGAGCATGCTGTCTAGTGCACCCGATTCTTCACCAATTGCAACCATTTGTATAGCCATAGATGGAAAACGATTAGATACTCGCATAGCAAATTGAAGTTGTTGACCGGTTGCCACATCTTCACGAATTTTCATCACAGCTTGCTCATAAATGACATTATTTGTTGCGCCTGCAGTCGACTCTAGTGCATCAATAAGCGGGACACCTGCGGCAAATGTTGTAGCAAGCGTGCGGCTATAACGGGCAATAATTGCTTTATAAACCAGATCTCCGAAAATAGGTAACTTAAGCGCCAGTTTATCTAAGCCATCACGAAACTTTTTACTACGTTTTTTTGCTTCTAAAAACGCAGCAATAAATACACCAATCGCAATAATCATAATGAACCAGTATTCCTGCATCCATTTCGACATATTCACGACCATTTGTGTGAATGCTGGTAATTCTGCGCCGAAAGAAGCAAATAAATCCTGAAAAACGGGGACTACTTTAACCATCAAAATAATAGTCACCACAATGGCTACCACAATAACTGTTGCAGGGTATTTCATTGCTTTCTTAATTTTTTGCTTGAGCAACTCACTTTTTTCTTTATAAATTGCAACGCGGTCCAACATCGTTTCGAGTGCACCTGATTGTTCACCAGATTCAACAAGTGAACAAAACAAGTTATCAAAATGTTGAGGGTACTTTTTTAAAGCTGAGGCAAAGGTACTACCACCTTCAACTTCACTTTTAATACCGAGGACAACCTCTCGCATGGCAGGGTTTTCTAAACCTTCTGCTACAATTTCAAAGCCTTGTACTAGAGGTACACCAGCTTTCATCATGGTCGCCAGTTGTCGGGTAAAAATCGTAATATCGAGTGTGGTGACTTTTTTCTTAAATAAACCTTCAAGAATATTTTTACGTTTTTCACGTATAGTTCGAACAGTCACCCCTTGTTTGCGTAAGGTTACTTTGGCTAAAGCCATATTTTTAGCCGGAAGTTCTCCTTTAATTTTTACGCCCTTACGGTCAACCCCTTCATAAGCAAAAGTCGGCATCATTTGTGCCTTTTTGACAGCCATTAGATTATCCTTATTTTAAATAGTGTCTTATTCACTGGTTACACGGTTAACTTCTTGTAAAGAGGTCACCCCTTGCATCACCTTTTTTAAACCTGAACGACGTAGATTATTAAACCCCAATTTTTCAGAAGCAGCCGCGATTTCTAAAGCGTTGCCATCTTCCATAATAATCTTGGAAATTTCAGGTGTAACTTTCATTACCTCATAAATACCGACACGGCCTTTATAACCTTCACGACATTCAGGACAGCCCACGGGTTGAAAAACCCGAAAATCTGGATGTGCTAAATCTTGTTCGGTAAAGCCCATTTCTAATAAGCTTTGTTTAGGAATATCAGCAGGTATTTTACATTGAGAACAAAGACGACGTGCTAAACGCTGTGCAATCACTAGATTTACCGATGTTGCAATATTAAAAGAAGGAACCCCCATATTACGTAGACGGGTCAATGTTTCCGGAGCACTATTGGTATGTAGTGTTGACATCACCATGTGGCCGGTTTGAGCAGCCTTAATCGCAATTTCTGCTGTTTCCAAGTCACGAATCTCACCCACCATAATAATGTCAGGGTCTTGACGTAAAAAAGACTTAAGAGCAGCTGCAAACGTTAAACCCACTTTAGGATTGACGTTAACCTGATTAATACCTTCTAAGTTAATTTCCACTGGATCTTCGGCAGTAGAAATATTGGAACTTTCAGTATTTAGAATATTTAAGCCTGTATATAAAGATACAGTTTTACCCGAGCCTGTTGGTCCAGTAATCAAAAGCATACCTTGTGGTTTATCTAAAGCTTCCATAAATAAAGCTTTTTGTTCTTCTTCGTAGCCTAATGCATCAATGCCTAGCATTGCGCTTGATGGGTCAAGAATACGTAGAACTAACTTTTCACCAAACAAGGTAGGGAGCGAGTTCACACGGAAATCAATTGCTTTGGTCTTTGATAGTTTAAGTTTGATACGACCATCTTGTGGGACGCGTTTTTCAGAAATGTCCATTTGAGACATTACTTTTAAGCGTGATGCCAAACGGTTTGCAAGTTGTAAAGGCGGATTGGCAATTTGACGTAACACACCATCGACACGATAACGTACCCGATATGACTTTTCATAAGGCTCAAAATGTAAATCTGACGCGCCCATACGAATGGCATCAATAAGCAACTTATTAATATATTTAACAATAGGAGCTTCATCACCTTGAGGTGTTTCTTCTTCATCTTCTTGAGTGGTAGGACCATCAAGGCTGACGTCAAGATCAAACTCTTCATCATTAAAGTCAAAGCTGCTTTCTTCTGCAAAATGCTGGCCTAAAACTTTTTCCAGCTTATGATGCTCGACAATAACAGGTTCAACCAGCAATTTACTGTTAAAACGGATTGCATCGATTGCTTCAATATTGCTTGGGTTGCTGGTCGCGACATATAGAATTTGTCCTCTTTGAATGAGCGGCAAAATTCGATGTTTTAAAATCAGTTTTTGATCGACCAGATCTTTAGGAATCTGAGATGTGTCATAAACATCTAGATCAAAATATGGTTCAGCAAACTCCGCAGAAATGGTTTCAGCCAATAAAGAAGGGGAGAGATGTACCTCTTCAATTAAATATGCGACTGTATCCTGCTTGGCTCTCTTTGCTGCATCTAATGCATTTTGCATGGTCGCTGCCGACACATGCTTTTCTTCGACTAAACGCCGAAAAAACCCCGTAAATTTTGGAGATGTATGTAATACTGACATCTGCCTGCCTATGCTAATGTGTTTATAATTGGTATATGAAAAATTATACTTTTGTTATGTAAAATTACTACCTTATAAAGTGTTGCTCTAGTCTTACTCGAGCTATTAAAGCTTGAACTAGTCGAAGTTTTTAAAGATTAATTTTTAGAATGTTTAACTTCGAATGGCTATAAAGTTTTTCTTAATTTCAAAGAGAAGAAAAGATATAAGTAATCCCTTTAAAGAAAAGTATCTGAAATTTGTATAAATGCGTGTAGAATGTGCTGCATTTTTGATGAAAGGTGAGCAGTATGTCGGGTTCGACGATTACGCCTTGGGTAGTTGGCAACTGGAAAATGAATCCAATGCGTGCTAACGCCAACCAACTTATAGAAGAATTTAAACAATTATTGCAACAAAACCAAATTGCAGATGAAAGCTGCCATGTGGGCGTTGCCCCTGTTTCTATTGCACTTACAACAGTACAGGCGCAATTGCAGGATGCTGCAAGAAAGGTATATACAGTTGCGCAAGATGTATCGCGTATTGCAGGTACAGGTGCTTATACTGGCGAAGTTAGTGCAGAATTATTAAAAGATAGCCAAATTAATTTCGTATTGGTCGGACACTCTGAACGCCGTGATATTTTTGGCGATAACGTTGAAATTTTGAAGGCGAAACTCCAAAATGCATTAAATGCGGGCTTGACTGTCATTTATTGTGTGGGCGAAAGTCTTGAACAGCGTGAACAAGGGCAGGCAGAGCAAGTTGTTTTACAACAAATTTGTGATATTGCACCTGTAGTGACTGCTGAACAGTGGCAAAACCAAGTCGTAATTGCTTATGAGCCGATTTGGGCAATTGGTACTGGTAAAACAGCTTCACCACAAGATGCGCAAGCAATGCACGCTAAAATTCGTGAAGGCTTATGCCAGCTTACTTCAGCGGGTTCAAGTATTGCTATTTTATATGGTGGTAGTGTAAAAGCTGAAAATGCTGTTGAATTAGCTGCATGTCCAGATATTAATGGTGCGTTGGTGGGTGGTGCTTCATTAAATGCAGCATCTTTTTATCAAATTGTACAAGCCTTCGCGCAAAGCAAATAACGAGGATAGGGTATGCACTCTTTTGTACTTGTTGTACATATTATTTTAGCTGTACTGATGATTGCATTGATTTTAGTGCAACATGGTAAAGGCGCAGATGCTGGTGCTTCTTTTGGTGGTGGCGGTGCAGCAACTGTATTTGGTGCATCTGGTTCGGGTAACTTCCTTACTCGCCTGACTGCTGTTTTAACTGCATTGTTCTTTGTAACGAGTTTGACTCTTGCTGTTTTTGCGAAAAAACAGACTACAGAGGCATATAGTTTGAAAACTGTACAAACAACAGCACCAGCTCAAACAACATCGCCTGAAACTTCACCAAATGCACCAAAAACGGGTCAATAATTCGAAATAGGGCTTTCCTTTTGCAGTTGGAAGGAATAGAATGCGTCCCACAAGCTGCGGTGGTGGTGGAATTGGTAGACACGCTACCTTGAGGTGGTAGTGCCTTCGGGCGTGGGGGTTCAAGTCCCCCCTTCCGCACCAACTTTGAACCAGAAAGTTGAGTGCAAGCAGTTTATTGATGCGGGATGGAGCAGTCTGGTAGCTCGTCGGGCTCATAACCCGAAGGTCGTTGGTTCAAATCCAGCTCCCGCTACCAATTTGATTAAGGTGCAACTTAATCAAGCGAATATTGTAAAGTTTACATTGACTTTTTTCGATATTTGTATATAATTTTTGCACGTTGATGCGGGATGGAGCAGTCTGGTAGCTCGTCGGGCTCATAACCCGAAGGTCGTTGGTTCAAATCCAGCTCCCGCTACCAAGTTTCTTAAAAGAGGCTCACAGACAGGTGGGCCTTTTTGCACAGTGGACTATTGTTTTCTGTGCTACATAGGGGCGATTAACGCCCTTTTTTATTGGTTATCGTATCGCTATCGTGTAGTGTCGACATCAATTGGTCAAATAGTCATGCTTCACTATAGTAGGTCTGTGTCGGTTAAAACAACCGATTGAATCGCACGAGAATGACGAGAGTAAATGAAATTATCAAATAAATCCCAAGCATTGTATGACATGATTGCTCCAGCAGTGCAGGCATGTGGTGTTGACCTGTGGGGAATCGAATTCCTTCCACAAGGTAAACGTTCATTATTGCGTATTTATATCGATAGACCGGTTGATGAAAACGCTGAACCAGTGATTAATGAAGATGGTGAAGTAGAACAAGGTCGTGGTATTGGCGTACAAGATTGTGTACGTGTTACACAACAAGTCGGCGCGATGTTGGATGTTCATGATCCGATTTCAGGTGAATATTCTTTAGAAGTTTCTTCACCAGGTTGGGATCGCCCATTTTTTCAACTTGAACAGTTGCAAAGCTATATTGGACAACAAGTTGCTTTGCGTTTAATTGCAGCAGTAGAAAATCGCCGTAAATTTCAAGCAAAACTCCTTGCTGTAGACCTTGAAAATGAAGAGATTAAGGTTGAAGTTGAAGGAAAGCATGTGCTTGATATCGACAGCAACAATATCGATAAAGCAAACTTGATCTATCAAGATTAAATTTATTTAAATTATATAAGAAATCGGTAGGTGACTTATGGGCCGCGAAATTCTTACCGTTGTAGAAACGGTTAGTAATGAAAAAGGTGTTAGTCGTGAAGCGATCTTCGAGGCTTTAGAACAAGCTCTAGTTGCTGCAACGAAGAAAAGATTTTACGAAGGTACGCATGCTGAAGAAGCTCAGCTTCGTGTAGAGATTGATCGTAAAACTGGTGATTACCGTACATTCCGTCAATGGACTGTAGTGGCGGATGAAGATCACGAAATGCCAGCTTGCCAAGATGCGATCTCTGATGTTGATCCATCGAAATGGTCAATTGGTGATGTACGTGAACTTGAAGTTGAATCTATCGAGTTTGGCCGTATTGCTGCGCAAATTGCAAAACAGGTTATCGTACAAAAAATCCGTGAAGCTGAGCGTGCTTTAGTTGCTGATGCATACGAATCTAAAGTGGGTGAGTTAATCTACGGTGAAGTGAAAAAACAAACCAAAGATGGTTTCATCATTGATTTAGGCGACAACGCAGAAGCTTATCTTGCTCGCGAAGAAATGATTCCTAAAGAAATTCTTCGTCCAAAGCAACGTGTAAACGCTATCTTATATAATGTTAACCGTGAAGGCCGCGGCGCTCAGTTATTGTTATCACGCGCTAAGCCTGAAATGTTAATCGCTTTAATGAAAAAAGAAATTCCTGAAATTTCTGAAGAGATTATCGAAATTAAAGCAGCGGCACGCCAACCAGGTGTCCGTGCTAAAATTGCAGTTAAAACAAATGATCACCGTATCGACCCTGTAGGTGCATGTATTGGTATGCGTGGTACGCGTATTCAAGCTGTACAGCAGGAGTTAAACGGTGAACGTATTGATGTAGTGGTTTGGTCTGATGATCCAGCTCAATACATTGCTAGCGCATTAGAACCAGCTGATGTTTCAGGCATCGTGCTTGATGAAGATGCAAGAAGTGCCGATATTATTTTTGCAACCAGCGATCAATTAGCTCGTGCGATTGGCTCACAAGGTCAAAACGTTCGCTTAGCTTCTGATTTAACTGGCTACAAACTCGACATGATGCTTGAAGAAGAGTATCGTGCTCGTCAGCAAAATGAAGCTCAACAATATCTCGACATGTTTGTATCACGTTTAGATATTGAAGAAGATTTAGCAATGGCATTGGTAGAAATGGGCTTTACTTCTTTAGAAGAGATTGCTTATGTTCCTGCTGAAACTTTTGACGAAATTGAGCTTGATGCTGAATTGGTTGAGTTATTGCAAAGTCGTGCAAAAGAAGCAGCCCTTACTGATGCTTTGAAACAGCAAGAAAATATTCAAGAACCGAGCGCAGACCTTCTCACAATGGAAGGCATGACTTCTGAGATCGCTTACTCGCTTGCCGCTCGCGGTATTATTACCGTGGATGATTTGGCAGATCAGGCTACTGACGATATCTCTGATATTGAAGGTCTTGATCATGAAAAAGCAGGTCAATTGATCATGAAAGCTCGCGAATCATGGTTTAACTAGGAGATGAAATATGACGGACAAGTCGATTAAAGAGTTAGCTCTCAGTGTAGGACGTCCTGTTGAGAAGCTCCTAGAACAGGCTCGCGAAGCAGGTTTGCCTCAACGTACAGCAGACGACATTATTACCACTGAACAACAGGACACTTTAGTCAATCATTTGAAAAAAGTGCATGGTCAGGAAAGTGGTAACACAGGAAAAATTGCGTTGAAACGTAAAACAACCAGTACCGCTAAAGTTGCAAGTACTTCAGGTAAAGCAAAAACAATTAACGTAGAAGTACGTAAAAAACAGGTTTTTGCTAAACCAAACCCAGAACAAATTGCAGCAGAAGCTAAAGCGCGTGCAGAAGCGGAAGCTAAAGCACGTGCAGATCAACAAGCGCGTGAAACTGCAGAGCAAAAAGCGCGTCTTCAAACAGAGCAAAAAGCAAAAGCAACTTTAGATGCAATGCGTGCTGCTCATCAACAAGATAGCGCTGCACAGTCAGCTCCTAAAGCTGCCGTTGTAGTGAAAAAACGTGGTGGTGGTACAGTAAAACCTGCACCAAAACCAGCAGAAACATTAGAGCAAAAGAAAGCGCGTGAAGCTCAAACAGCTCAGTTAAAAGCAACTGAAGAAGCTGCACGTCGTAAAGCGGCTGAAGAAGCTCAGCAACGTACGCTTGAACAAATGCGCAAAATGGCATCTAAGTACTCAAATGACGATGCTACTACCACAATTCGTGTAATTGATGATTCTCCACTTGCTTCAGGTCTTGTCGGCCAAGCGTATGAAGATTCATTTAAGCAAGAAGACCGTGAAATTAAACGCGGTGGCGCAACTACTAACCCGCGTGCGGGTAAGAAAGGTGGTCGTCGTGGTCAAGAAGAGCAAAGCTTCGTTAACCATAACAAACGTGGTTTAAAATCAAGCCAAGCAAACAAGCATGGATTTGAAAAGCCAGTTAAAAAGCAAGTCTATGACGTAGAAATCGGTTCAAGTATTGTTGTTGCCGATCTTGCTCAAAAGATGGCGATTAAAGTACGTGAAGTTATCAAAACACTTATGAAAATGGGTGAGTTGGTTAATCAAGATCAAGCTATTGACCAAGATACAGCTGCACTCGTTGTAGAAGAAATGGGACACAACCCTGTTCTAGTTTCTGATACACAGGCGGAAGATAACTTGCTTGAAGCGGCTGAAGAAGCACGTGGTGAGCAAACAACTCGTCCACCAGTTGTTACGATTATGGGTCACGTTGACCATGGTAAAACATCATTGCTTGACCGTATCCGTCGTTCGAAAGTTGCGGCTGGTGAAGCAGGTGGTATTACCCAGCACATTGGTGCGTATCACGTTGAAACAGACAAAGGGATTATTACATTCCTTGATACACCGGGACATGCTGCGTTTACTTCAATGCGTGCACGTGGTGCTAAAGCAACAGATATCGTGGTATTGGTTGTTGCGGCAGATGACGGTGTAATGCCACAAACTGCAGAAGCAATTGACCATGCACGTGCAGCAGGGACTCCAATTATTGTTGCAATCAACAAAATGGATAAAGAATCTGCTGATCCAGACCGTGTGTTAAATGAATTAACAACGAAACAAATCGTTCCAGAAGAATGGGGTGGTGATGTTCCGATTGCTAAAGTTTCAGCACATACTGGACAAGGTATTGATGAACTTCTTGATTTAATTCTTATTCAATCAGAATTGATGGAATTAAAAGCATCTGCTGAAGGTGCTGCGCAAGGTGTTGTTATTGAAGCGCGTGTTGATAAAGGCCGTGGTGCAGTAACTTCTATTCTTGTTCAAAACGGTACATTAAACATTGGTGACCTTGTTCTTGCAGGTTCATCTTATGGTCGTGTCCGTGCAATGTCTGATGAAAACGGTAAGCCAATTAAATCAGCAGGACCATCTATTCCGGTAGAAATTCTGGGTCTTCCAGATGCTCCAATGGCAGGTGACGAAGTTCTTGTTGTAAATGACGAGAAAAAAGCACGTGAAGTTGCCGATGCTCGTGCTGACCGTGAACGTCAAAAACGTATTGAGCGTCAAAGTGCAATGCGTCTTGAAAATATCATGTCGTCAATGGGCAAAAAAGATGTTCCTACAGTGAACGTTGTTTTAAGAACTGACGTACGTGGTACTTTAGAAGCATTGAATGCAGCTTTATATGAACTCTCTACTGATGAAGTAAAAGTTCGTGTAATTAGTTCTGGTGTTGGTGCGATTACTGAATCTGATGTAATTCTTGCTGAATCTTCAGAAGCAGTATTGTTAGGCTTCAATGTTCGTGCTGATACAGCTGCGCGTCAGAGAAGTGACCAAGACGGTATCGATATTCGTTACTACAGCATCATCTATGAATTGATTGATGATGTGAAAGATGCCATGAGCGGTAAACTTGCTCCTGAACACCGTGAAACAATCTTGGGTGTTGCTGAAGTACGTGAAGTATTCCACTCAAGTAAGTTTGGTGCAGCAGCAGGCTGTATGGTACTTGAAGGTACATTACACCGTAATAAACCGATTCGCGTATTACGTGATGACGTGGTTGTGTTCCAAGGTGAACTTGAATCATTACGTCGTTATAAAGATGTAGTTGATGAAGTTCGTGCTGGTATGGAATGTGGTCTTGCGGTTAAAGGTTATAAAGACATCAAAGTACAAGATAAGATCGAAGTATATGATGTTCAATTGATTAAACGGAGTCTTTAATGGCGGGTAGCCAACGCTTAAAGCGAATGGCGGATTCAGTACAGCGTGAGCTGTCTGATCTAATCCGTCAGGAGTTAAAAGATCCGCGTCTGGGTGGTCTAGTGACCATCTCAGCCGTGAAAGTCAGTGCGGATATGGGATACGCTGAAGTTTACGTTACTGTTATGGGGCGTGAGCTAGGTGATGAGCAGAGTGAAGCAGCAAATAAAGAAACTTTAGATGTATTAAATAAAGCTTCTGGTTTCTTGCGTCATGAACTCAGTCGTCGTATCAAAACACGTATTACGCCTCGCTTACGTTTCCATTACGATAAGACGAATGCATATGGTAATTATATGTTTGGTCTTATTGAAAAAGCGGTACAAGATTTACCGGAACGTAAGTCAGATGACGAAGAGTAATTTATACTCAAAATAAAAAAGCCACCTTTGGGTGGCTTTTTTATTTGTTCACATTTTTATTCCTGAGGAGGCTCCATCGGAGGTTTGTTTTGTGAAAAGCGTTGTCCGATTTTATAGCGATCCCATGGTAATGGACGTTCGATTGCTTCAGGAACTTCACCACTTAATGAGCGTAAACGCAGATGTAGTGCTGCTTGTGCAATTAAATTGGCTGAAACAGGTGCTGTAATGAAAGCTAACAGAGTGATGAGAAGTTCGGCAAAGCCAAAACGACCTTGAAAAGCAAAAAAGATCATTGAAGCAATTAAAAAGCTACCTAGTCCTAATGTACTCGATTTGGTAGGCGCATGTAGTCGCATAAATAAATCGGGTAGGCGTACCATGCCGATTGAACCAACTAACATAAAGAACGAACCAAAAACTAGAAAGATCGAAACAATAATTTCCATTGTAATTTGCATTTTGACCTCCCTCTAATCGATTACATGACCGGTTGTAAAATAACGAGCCAAAGCAGCTGTCGATACAAACCCTAGCATGGCAACTAATAATGCCCCTTCAAATAAAGAGGTGGTTGTCCAATAAATACCTAATACAACAATGAGACAAGTTGCATTTAGAAAAAGGGTATCAAGTGCTAAAAGGCGATCTACAATTGATGGTCCCATCACCATGCGAAACAGACAGAGCAACATAGAGATCGTGATGGCAATCAAGCTAATGCCAAGTGCATAAGGTAGGATGGTCATGTGTTGTCCTCCGATTTGCTTTTCACATCAAAAATTTCCATGAGTGGAGCCTCATAGCGTTGTTTGATGTCTTGCACATCACTTTCAGTATTTTCTGTACTGAGCGAGTGTACCAAAATGTCACCACGCTCTTGATCAATACCAGCAGAGACCGTACCTGGTGTTGTGGTAATAATCATTGCGAGTAAAGAATTTACTTGTTCATGTTCTGTTTCTAATGGAACACGGTACCATTTGGGATGTAATTTTTTAGGTGACCCTAATACCAGTTTAGCAACGCGAAAATTGGAAACAATAATATCCCACAGTACAACAAAGCATAGTTTTACTGCTGGTTGCCAATGAATGTGCGGTGTTCTAGTAATAAAAGGTCGAACCAATCGAGGAATCACAAGCCCCAAAATTACAGCCATAAGCAGGTCACTTGCATCAAGACTATGCGAGAGCATTAACCAAAAAACGATAATTAAAAAAGAAACAAATGGATGCGGGAACCAGCGGTCAAGCAATTTAGATAGCTGCATTGTTATGGCTCCATAGGTTTCAGTTGACTTTCATCAGCAATGGTTGGTGTTTGCAATTTTTCTTGCTGCTGAATTTGGCGGTGTTTGTATTCGGAAATATGTACACCGTTGTATGTGTCTTTAGAAATAATGTCAGGTATCAGATAGGCATTATGATCTTCAACTTCTCCACCATATTTTGTTTCTGGTAAATAAGTTGAATCATAAGGCTGCACACTAATGATTTCGCCATTTTGATCAGTTTTAAGAATAGATTGCTGATATAAGGCGTGATTTTGAATTTGCTGAGCAGTGCTTGTGGTGTAGTGCAACACAGGTGAAGCAAATACGACATAAGCCACTAAACCTGCAAGCAAAATATAAATCACTGAATCATTACGTGGTGGTGCACGTTCAGGTAAAGCCCGATAAATAATATAAGCAGGATTGATCGGATCTTCTTCTGGTGCTGAGGCACGCCAGAATAAAATAAATCCGACACGTGTTAACGCAATAATGCTTAATAGACTGACCACAAGCACAATACCAATTACCCAGCCTTGATATGCTGTTTCAACAGTTGCTTGTAAAATAAACACCTTTCCAAAGAAGCCACTAAAAGGTGGTAAACCAGCGAGCATCATGGCAATTAAGAAATAAGTCAGCATGGCTGCTTTTTCTTGCTTAATTCTTGGTGCGATTTTTAAGTGATCTTTGAAATCACCGCGTTGCGAAGTCATCCAACCACAGAACAAGTAAAATGCAGCACCGATCAGTGTACTGTGGACTAAATAGAATAGTGCCCCTGACCAAGCTTGCGTATTTGACATAGCAATTGCAGTCAATAATGTACCAATCGAAGACAGCACCATAAAACCAACAAAACGTCTAAGGCGATCTGCACCGATTGCTCCAACCACACCGTATAGAGACGTAATTAAGCCAATTGGAAGAAGCCAACTTTTAAAGATTTCTTGGCTAAGTACATCATTAAATACAGTCCCATTTACACGCAAAATGGCATAGATGCCCACTTTAGTCATAATGGTAAAGATCGCTGCGACAGGTGTACTTGCAACGGCATAAGTTTTTGGTATCCAAAAACCCACTGGTAGCATGGCTGCTTTAATACCAAACACGACAAATAACAGTAGGGCACCAGCGACTGCTAATTTATGTTGATCTGCATCTAAAGTTGGTAAAAGGCGTGAAACGTCAGTCATATTTAGACTGCCTACACTGCCATAAATCATACCAAGGCCAATTAAGAATAGGGCAGAGGCTAAGAGATTGATAATGACATAGTGTACGCCAAGCTGAAAACGTGGTTTGCCTTGTCCATGCAACAGCAAAACATAGGACGCCATAAGCAAGATTTCAAAGAAAACGAACAGGTTGAATAAGTCACCTGTAAGAAATGCTCCGCATAGGCCCATTAAAAGAAAATGGAATATAGCGTGGAAATAGCGACCTCTCGTATCCCAATTCTCACTTGCATACCATAAAACCGGGACTGCTAAGGCATAGGTTAAAACCAGCATAAATGCTGAAAGTCGATCAAGTACCAGCACAATACCAAATGGTGCTGACCACTCGCTCAACTGGTAAACAGTAATTTGGCCTGTATTAGCAACAATCAGATAACTAACAGCAGTGACTAAACCTGCGATTGCTGAGAGCAAGCTAATGCCACGTCGCCAACGTTGACGCCAGTCTTCTTTTAATGCACCAGCGCCAGGATTGCCTAGAAGCAGTAAAATAAAACCAGTAAATGCCGGGATGAGGATGCTGAAAATTGGTGTATTTGCTTGCCAAAAAGATAAAAAATCAAACATCACGGCTCATCCTCACGTGGGTCGTATGTTGGAGAAATATCTTCTTTTGCATCAACGTGGTCACTACCTGATTCATAACGGCTGCGTAAAGCCAGTTGCACAATAAACGCTGTGGTTGCGAAACCGATAACGATCGCAGTTAAAACAAGCGCTTGTGGAAGCGGATCTGTAATATTGGTGGTCTCCGTTAGGATAGCTGGCGAGCTGACTTGCAGACGGCCCATCGCAAACAAAAATAAGTTAACCGCATAACCTAGTACGGCTAAACCCAACACAACAGGAAAGGTACGCGCACGCAAAATAAGATAGATGCCTGTAGCAACAAGTAGCCCAATGGCAGAGGCCAGTAAGAATTCTAAACTGATCATGATGATTTCTCCCCATGAGGTACAGGA
This sequence comes from Acinetobacter sp. 1566109, assembly GCF_000582255.1. Taxonomy (NCBI): domain Bacteria; kingdom Pseudomonadati; phylum Pseudomonadota; class Gammaproteobacteria; order Moraxellales; family Moraxellaceae; genus Acinetobacter; species Acinetobacter sp. 1566109. Next base: position 29,151 of record NZ_JEYB01000012.1, read on the forward strand.
CCAGACATACTCGAGTGGCGAGAGTCTCCTAATACAGAAATGAGTAGCATAGTGGCACCTACCACCGTGATATACACACCCAAATCAAAGCTTGCTGCTGAAGCCAGATGTAGTTTTCCTAAAATTGGTAACTCAACATAGACATGAGCACTAGTTAAGAATGGACGTGCCCAGAACCATGCGGCAATACCAGTTAAGCCCGCAATTGTTAAACCAGAACCAATCCAGATTTCATAAAGACGACCAGATTGTGCTTTTAACATTTGTTCTGCTTGATCTTGACCTAAAGCAATGTATTGAATAATGAGTGCCATTGAGGTAATTAAACCTGCAATGAAGCCACCGCCAGGGTAGTTATGTCCGCGCATAAAGATATAGACACTTACCACTAACGCTAAAGGTAAAACCCAAGAGGCCGTAATACGGAACATAAGCGGAGATGGGTTAAAGCGGTAGGTCAGGCCTTGGGTCATGGTAGTACCGTGTACGCGCATGCCATCCATAAGACATAGCGCACCAATCGCAGCAATGCCTAATACGGTAATTTCACCAAAGGTATCGAAACCACGGAAGTCCACCAAAATAACATTCACGATGTTAGAACCACCGCCAAGTGGTAAAGATTGCTGAGCAAAGAACCATGAAATCGAATTATGGTCACGCGTTAAAATGAGCCACGTAATCCAGCCGATACCTAAGCCACCAATGATTGCTAAAAATGCATCTCTTAAACGTCTTGAGCGAGTAGATTCATAAGGTGTCAGCTGTGGTAGTAAAGACAAACTCATTAACAAAAGAACAGTCGTAACCACATCTACCGTAATTTGAGTAAGTGCTAAGTCAGGTGCAGACATGGTAACAAACACCATGGTTACCACGAGACCAATTGCACCGCTAATGAGTACAGCTTTGATGCGTTCATGGTGAAACCAGAGCATCATCCAGCAACCTGAGAATAAGGTTAGCCAAAGCACAACTGCAATCCATGGGGCATGAGTCAGCTCACGTGTACCTGTGGTAAGCCCTTGATTGAGCAAAGGCAGAGTAACCATGACGATGCTAAAAGCAATGATTAAAAACAGGTAACTTTGCAAAGAACCATTTTCGGTTTTTTGTTTGATTTTTCGGCTCGTTAATAATAAATGCTTTAAGAATAAATCAAATAAAATACGGCCTTGTAAGCGACCAAGTCTTGGGTCAAGGTCGATCTTACGAATCATGCCATCTTTTGCTAGGGCAAAATAGAAAAGCGTACCTCCAGCCAAGGCAATAATACTCATGACTAATGGCGCATTGAATCCATGCCAAATTGCAAGATGAGTTCCTGCAAAATCAGGCTGCATAAGACTTGCGCGTGTCACACTGTTAACTAAAGGCTCGACCAGTAGGGCAGGGAAAATACCGACCAAAATACATAGTGCCGCGAGCAATATAGCTGGTGCTCTCATGCCGATAGGTGGCTCGTGGGCATTTTTATTTGGAACTTGTTTACCCAATGGGCCATCAAAAAATACGCCATGAACTAACCGAATTGAATAACTCACTGCAAAAATACCGGCAAGGGTCGCAATAATACTGGCAAAAATAACAGCCGATCCTGAAAGGTTCGCTAACAGTTCGGTAAAGAACATTTCTTTAGAAATAAAGCCATTGGTAAGAGGAACACCTGCCATTGAGGCTGCAGTGATCATAGTGAGCGTTGCGGTAAACGGTAGTAGCTGCCAAACACCACTTAATTTTCTAAGATCACGTGTACCTGTTTCATGGTCAATAATCCCTGCAATCATAAACAGGGCAGCTTTAAAGGTTGCGTGGTTAATAATATGAAAAATTGCAGCGGCAACCGCTAAAGGTGAACCAATACCTAACAAGCAGACAATAAGACCTAAATGACTAATAGTGGAATAGGCTAATAATCCTTTTAAATCTTCTTTGAAGATAGCAAAGCATGCCGCCATACAAAGCGTGAATAGGCCGACAAACGTGACAATGTTGTGATAAAGCGCCGCACCAATAAAGATAGGTGCAAGACGTGCTAATAAGAAAATACCTGCCTTAACCATGGTGGCAGAGTGCAAATAGGCTGACACCGGAGTGGGTGCTGCCATTGCATTGGGTAACCAAAAATGAAAAGGGAACTGAGCACTTTTAGTAAAAGCACCGAGTAAAATAAGCAAAAGCATCGGAACAAAAAGATGATGACTTTGAATGAGGTCTTTCATTCCGACAATATCATTAATTTCATAAGTACCGGTGATTTGTCCTAATAAGACAAATCCACCTAGCATGGCGAGTCCACCCATTCCTGTAATGGTAAGTGCCATGCGCGAGCCACGTTGAGCAGCTTCGTAATGACTCCAGTAACCCACTAATAAGAAAGATGAGATACTGGTAAGTTCCCAAAACACTAATAAAATAATTAAATTGTTTGAAAGGGAAATACCCAGCATTGCTGCCATAAACAGCATGAGTAATAAATATAATTTACTTAATGAATTTTTAGGGCCTAAATAATAATAGGCATAAATATAAATGAGTGTACCGATACCGGTAATAAGAAGAGAAAATAATAAACCAAGGGCATCAAGTCTAAAGCTCAGATTAATTCCTAATTGCGGTAACCAATCCCAACTTTGTTGAATGCTTGCACCACCAAGCACAGTTTTAGCCTGAGTCAGTAATAAACCAAAACTGGTTAAACTGACTCCGATCGCCCCTAAAGCCGTTACTCCACGTGAAAACCGTTGAAGCAATGAAACAAGGGTGGTGCCTAATATTAACGGTAATAAGATAATTATCGGTAGCACACTCGTATCCATATATAATTTAGACCGAAGCCTAAAGGTGAAATTTTCATTTCAGAATAGATAGGAATTCAAAGAGATTTCCAAAGCTTATATTCTGAAAACCCGACCAAATTAGAAAAATAAAGCGAGAAACAAGTTGTATTGCGCAACTTGAATAATAAAAACGCAAAATGAAATTTATTGTACACTAAAAAATCATTAAAAATCTGATGTTATTACATGTGGTAACAACATCTAGTGATTTTTCAGCTCAAAAAACAGATTTCATCGTATATTTAGCGAATCCGGTTTTTATTATAAAAATTGAGCTATATGGATAATAACGTCTACAGAGATGAGGTTTCTTCCGAAGTATCTCCTGCATGAATCATACGTAATAATTCATTTTTTTGTTGTTCATTTAAGTTTTGAATTTGTTGGTACAAATTGTCGATCTGGGCTGTTGTAGGTTCAGTATCAGGTGGCAAAGTATCTATATGTGGTGCTAAAGCTTCATCTCGATGCAAGAGGGTATAAAGGTGTTCGAGCTGCTGCTGAGTCGTATTTAAATCAAGTTGACCTACTTTGCCATGTTCTAATTTAAAACATTGATAAGCAGTCGCATGCTCAAGTAATTCTTCACGGCTCCCAGTCACTATAATTTGTAAACGCGGAAATGCTTGATGAAGTCGATTTAAAATTTCTGAACAATGTTGAGCATCTAGTTGTGAATCGATCTGGTCAATTAATAAAATTCCTTCGCCTTCAAGGCAAGGATCTAAGCTGAGTGGGTTGAGCAAACAAAGTCTGCGTACAACATCCCCTACGAGTGCGATCCATGTTTTTGTGGTATTGGAAAGTTGTTGAAATGCTAAAGCTTCACCTTTGTAATGTACCATGAGTTGAAGCCGTGGATGATATTGTAGGTAAAGGTCTTCAAGTTCTGGAAATATAATCTTTAACGCTGATTTAAGCGCATATAGATTTGGTGAAGGAAGCTGTTTAGGTTGCCCTGCCAATTCGATTTGAAGCTGATGTAAAAGTTCTTCCTGATTTTGTGGATTAGATTGTTTTGAAATAATTCGTTGTACAACCTGCGCTGCTTGCGCATTTTCAATATCGCTAATTTCACGTAACCATTCAAAAAAGCGAGTAAAAGTTGTAAACGGGATTAAACTAATTTCATAAGCAGAAATAGACTGAGTAATACCTGGAAGGTTTTTATTGAGTAAATTTATATCGTTAACAAATCGTTCAGATGGGTAATAGGCAAGTAGAGGAAGCCCTTGAAGCGGGTCTTTTCTGGTGACTTGATGATAAAGCGTAACAGTTTGATCGAGCTGCTGAGTTTCAACTTGACTAATACCCACACCAGTTGCATTTAAGGTCTTAAATAGTTTCCAACTACAAACGGATGTGTCGGTTTGCTGTGCAGATGTAGTTTCAGGTAATTGCCCGAACTCTGAAGGAATATGGATACTCACTTCTATTTTAGATTGTAAACGAGAATGAGTAATGTCTTGATCGGGCATGACAACACCCGGAGTGCGGACATCTTTAAGACGCGCAGGAAACCACGTTAAAGCATGATAAATATGCTTAAGTAGCATACTTTTACCGGTTGCCTGCTCACCTAAAATTAAAGTAATCGGTTGCTTATCATATTGAAACTGGATCTTTAGGTCATGAAACAGAGCAACATGTTTAAATTGGATGGATTGAAGTCTCATAGGCTCACCTAATTATGAGCGCTTCAACCAACCGACTTACGAAGACTTAAAGGCGCCCTTACTTTTAATTGTTGTATCAGATCATAAAGATGATGGATGTTTAGACTTACTTTAGCACGAGTACAGGCCACGTAAAGTAATCTTAATTCCTCATCTGTAATCTTGTGTTCTAAGCCATTAATTTTAAATTGATAATCATCTTCAATATGGACACGATTCCACTCTAGTCCTTTTGCTTTATGGGCAGTCGAGATGACATAGTCAGCTTGCTCAAGTGGGGTAATCTTTGCAAGTGCTTTTTTCAGTGGGTCGGTACCGTGATCATCCACCAGTTTAACCAATGGTTTAATATCACTTCCCTCATTGGTTTCACAGTATTCATGAACATCATGCCATGAGTTAAACCATGCTAACTCGGGGACGTCAGTAACTCGTTTTCCTTGCTTCAAGAGGCTTGCAGCATCTACAAAACGGTTTAGCTTTTGATGGTCAGCTTGCAAACTCACTTTATCGCCGTGAACTAAGCCTGCCAATAACAGCTCCATTGCGCGAGCATTAGTACGACATAAAATCGCATCACGCATTTTGGTATGAGGCTTATTGACTACGCTTGATTTTTGGTTCGGATTACCAAGTAAAGGAACTGTCTCATTTAAGCCACCTAATAACGCATTGGCAACATCGGCAATTGCCTCTCCAAAACGAAAAGAAGTGGTGAGGCGAGACTCAGGCAAAGGCAGTTGTTGCATGGCATTTACTGCACCACGCCACGCGTAGATTTGCTGATGAGCATCACCTACATAAATAACCTGCGTACTTTTTTGACGTAGCAAAATACCCAACATTAAAGGGTCAGCATCTTGGGCTTCATCAAATAAGACATAATCTGCCGGAATGTTAGGTTCAGACAATGCCCAAAGCTTGAGATAAATATCATGACCAATTCCCGCTTGATGGTTTGGGTCGATGGACTCAAGCCAGCGGCGTTCAACAGCAGGGTAAAGGTGGGTCTGTAGCTCAGTAATATCGTCTGGATGTAACCAGTTTGGCGCCTGAATATGTCGAGGCGCTGGATATTGAGAACTGGTCGAACAGAAATAGCTCACCGCATTGGCAACAAGACTCGCTAATCGACTTGGCATTAAGACGTATTTTTCATAACGTCCACCCATCATGCGTCGTAAGGTAATCGGTTCTAGTCGATATTCTTTGGCAATAAAACTTGGACTTAAGCGAGGTAAGCGTAATTTATCAGTCACACCACGTGGCACACTACGAAACGCGAGTGAGTGAAAAGTACGGCAATCTACATTGCGATGAAATTTGTTCTGAGCTTCGCCTGCAATGGCTTTGTTAAATGCCAAATACATTCCACGCCGTTCAGGCATGGCATCACTAATCATTTGTAAGGTAGTAGTTTTACCTGTACCCGCATAGGCAATCACTTTAAATGATTGCCCAAGACGTGCGTTATCTATGGCAATTGCTTGCTCATAGGTGGCTTTAGGTTTTTCGATATTCGACACTGAGTGATTTTAAACCTTATTGCGGTTAGCTTTTTCAACTAAACCAGATAAACCCTGACGACGAGCTAATTCGTCAATAATAAGCTGTGGATTAAGATCGAAATAACCCAACATGACAATGCTATGGAACCACAAATCGGCAGTTTCATAAATCAAGTCATTTAAATTGCTTTCTGTATTTTGAGCAGCGTAGTCTTTTGCAGCAATAATAGTTTCTACGCTTTCTTCGCCAACTTTTTCTAAGATTTTATTAATGCCTTTTTTGTAGAGGCTTGCAACATATGAAGTGTCTGCTTCTGCTTGCTTACGCTCTTGCATCAATTGCCCTAAGTGAGCGAGTACATCCACTTGTTCAGTGGTGTGAGCGTGATCGTGGCTTTCAGTTTTAGCTTTGTCACCATAAATTGCGGTAGGGTCTTTTAATTGTGCATCGACAATTTCCCAGCCCTGTGGAGTAAGTTTACGGTAGAAACAAGACTCACGACCTGTATGGCATGCTATACCGCCGTGTTGCTCAACTTGTAATACGATTACATCACCATCGCAGTCCAAACGAATTTCATAAACTGTTTGAAAATGGCCTGATTCTTCACCCTTGTGCCAGAGTTTTTGGCGAGAGCGAGAGAAGTATACAGCCTGATTTTTTTCTGCTGTGAGCGCAAGTGCTTCACGGTTCATCCACGCTACCATCAAAATACGTCCGGTTTGATGATGTTGAGCAATGGCAGGGATAAGACCTTGTTCGTTAAATTTTACTTCATCGAGCCATTGCGTGTTATTCATGAGGAATCACCAAAGAAATATGAACTATAAATTGATTTCTGTCAGATGCTAAAAAATAGCTTGTATAGTGTACGGCATCAACGCCACTTTGCGGAAAAATTCTTTGTTCTTTTTGTCTTTGTCAACGTAATGAATAGCTTGCACTTCTTACTAATGAAGAGCCTATTTAGGTGGCTGAGTCGTTATAATATTTGAAATCTCAATCAAATTTTGATCTGGATCGCGAATATAAACTGAAAGGATAGGGTGCATTGCACCAGTACGTTCAACGGGGCCTTCTTCAATTTGAATATTTAACTGATTAAGGTGTGCAACCACTTCTGAAATGGGAGTATCTGAAATAAAACACAGGTCGGCAGATCCGGGAGTTGGCTGTAATGCCTTAGGTTCAAACTCGTTACCTTGCTGGTGTAAATTTATTTTTTGATTTCCAAACTGTAGAGCCTTTCTATCACCTTTAAAGGTAATGACTTTAAACCCCAGCGCGGTTTGATAGAAATTACATGTATTCTCAATACTGGCAACAGTTAAAACAAGATGATCAAGATGGCTGATTTTCATATGCTATTCACTATGATTTGGATGGGTTAATAGTCAGACAAGGATTCATTTTTTAAATGAAACGCACTGCTTTCTTTAGGTAATTGAGCTATTTGGTCATATTCAAAATGTTGGAATGGCCCTGTCTTTAAACCTGAAATTGTGATGGCCATTTCTTTTCGAAAATAAGGAATTTGATACATCCAAGGGAAAACTAGATCTCTTAAACTTCCCGCCCACCAATGGTCAGATTGATATAGTGGCGTTAACAGGCGACTAAGAAATTGATAAAACTGGGTGGATGAACGGCGAAGCTGGTGATAATGCTGCCAGAGCAGGGACCAATTAATATTTTGGTTCTTTTGAGCTTGCCGCAATGATTGAGAAAAAGCCCAAGCATCTAATAATGCCATATTTGCGCCTTGTCCTAACTGAGGACTCATTGCATGAGCTGCATCTCCAATTACCCCAATTCGACCTTGACCAAATTGAGTCATGACGACATCACGGTAGTTGGCAGATAACCATTTGGGCTGAGTTTGACTGTTATACAAAATTTCTTTGAGCCATTCTGCAACATTGGGCCAACGCTCAGAGACTTGCTTTAACCAAGCTTGTTTAGCTTGTTCATCTTGCAAAAAGTTTTGTAATTGTGGAGTAGGTAAGCTCCAAAAAATGCTTGAAAGGCGCTGTTGAGGTTCGGTTGGAATCGCTCCTGTAGGAAGAATTCCCATCATAATTTTCGAGCGATCATAAAATTGATGCAGAATTTCAGAATCGAGAACTTGGCACTCAGGTACGATACTCCATGCCGCACCCCAAGGGTAGGCTTGGTCGACTTTTACCCATGCTTTAGGGCGTAATTGACTACGAGCACCATTGGCAATGAGTAGGCCATCAAAACAAGCATCAAACTTTTGGTTTTGATGACTGCCGAATATCCGAACTTCATCGTTATGTTCTTCAAATCTTTCAACAGAATGGTTCATATACCAAGTAATCTGGCTTGAATACTCGTTAAGTTTTTGAGTGAGAACGTGACACAAAGTGGCTCGGTGTATACCTAAACCATAAAGATCTGCTGATGCTTCGTGATAGTGACTGTTAACTAAAAGACGCTTGTCCGGAAGTTGCCCTTCTAGGCCTGTGACTCTCGCACCTAAGGTTAAGGCTTTGTCGAGTACACCTAAATGTTGAAATACAGCTAAGCCCGCGGGTTGTAGTAATAACCCAGCACCTACTGGCGATAACTCATCAACTTGTTCAAAAATAGTAACGTGGTTGCCTTCACGGGCAAGCAAAATTGCGGTGGCTAAACCTGCTGTACCTGCACCAACAATGGCAAAATGAGGTGTTTTCATTGTTTGTTCTTTTCAAGCATTTACAGCTTCAATTTAGCAATGAACGAATAAACGATCTATATTTTTTTAAATTAAAGTTTAGGCATAAAAAAATCCCTTGCGAGGGCAAGGGACTTGGAAGTTATTTCAACACACGCCAAAGCGCTAGTAAACTACTCAGCACAATTAAAATAATGGAAACAAACCAAGGGCTAATAATGGCAATGGTTAGTAAAATCAGCATAGTACTGCCAAACATCCAGCTACGACGCTGTTGATGTTCCATTTGCAAACGAAGTTGCTGAATTTCACGTAACTGACGGTCCTGCCAAGCAGATTGGTTCTTTAAACCATTTAAGCTATCAATAATTAAGCTTGGGAAATCTTGAGCGCCTAAAAGCAGGTCAGGTAATTGCTGGCCAAGTTCTTTTACATTTTTGACTGGGTTCATGTTGGACTTAACCCATTCTGTCAAAATAGGTTTTGCCAATTTCCATATGTCGAGCTGCGGATAAAGGTCCGTACCTAGGCCTTCTACATGCACCAGAGTTTTGAGTAGTAGCATGAGCTGTGGCGGGATTTCTAAATGGAAGCGACGGGCAATATCCATCACTTGAATTAAGATACCCGCAAAATCAAGTTGATCCATTGGTTTAGACACCATTGGCCCAACAGTACGGCGCATCTCACGTGCTAAAGCATCTTGATCGGTACCCGGTGGAATCCAGCCAGCTTGATGCACAATTTGAATAAGCTGCATAAAGTTGCTATTCATTACGGCAAGCAACATGCGGGCAACCGTCATCTGGTCGTGCTTAGAGAGCTCACCCATGATCGCACAATCCAGTGCAATAAAGCGTGGATTGCTTGGGTTGATGGTTTCTACAAAGACATTGCCGGGGTGCATGTCGGCATGGAAAAAGTTATCGCGGAATACTTGCGTAAAGAAAATCGTTAAGCCTTTTTCTGCAAGTTGTGCGCGGTCCATGCCTAAACGGTCAAAGGTTGCGGTGTCTGAAATAGGCACACCAGTAATACGTTCAGCCACCATAACATCTTTGGTGTCCATGTAGACTTCTGGCACATACATCATGGTTGAGCCAGTAAAGTAATGGCGCATACGACGAGTGTTATCTGCCTCAATACTCAAGTCCAGCTCATTTAAAATGATCTGGCGGTAGTCTTGAATAATTTCAGATAAATGTAATGCACGAGCAGCTTCAAGGCGGCTTTCTAGTGTATTCCCTAGCCATGCCAAAATTTCAAAGTCTTGTAAAATCTGGCTACGAATATCTGGACGAGTGACTTTTACAACAACTTCTCGGCCATCATGTAGTGCTGCTGTATGAACTTGTGCAATTGAGGCAGCAGCAAGGGGTTGGTCATCAAAGCGAGCAAATAGTGTATTTACGTCTGCTTTTAAAGAGTCTTGAATACGTTGTTTGGCAACATTGCTATCAAAAGGTTTCACCTGATCTTGAAGTAAAACCAATTGAGCGAGTATTTCAGGTGGAATTATGTCGCGTCGAGTTGACAGTAACTGCCCAAGCTTAATTGCAAGTGGTCCCATGTCTTCTAAAGCTTCTTTAAGCTTTAAAGGATTCTTGCGCTCACGACTCGACCATGCTGCCGGATGCATTTTAATAATATTTAATGCATGTTTAGCTTTAACTGGTAGTTCATCCGCAGGGAACAACGTATCGAGTCTATAGTGCGCTGCAATACGCCAAAGTTCGAGTAAACGTGAAACGTGCGGAATCATATACGGTCTTACCTAGTCTTGAGTGGGTTGTAGTTGTGCATTGAGCTGCTGTAATTTAGCTTCTAGACGGTCAATATCTTGATTAAGCTTACGCGTAGCTTGATTTAAATCGTCCATTTCCCAACGTGGGGCAAATAAACCACTGTCTTCTTTTAAAGCATCTTCAGCGAAAAATAGATGGCTTTGAAGAGAGCGTTTTAGATGCTTGGGTGCAAGTTGAATCTTGCCAATTTCATGAGCGAGTTGAGGACCAACCCATTTTGATAAATGCGCAGCTAAATCAGGTTCAGCCTGCTGCATAATTTTTTGAATATCCTGTAATAGATGATAGTCACCTTGTAGCGGGATATTACCAATCTGGTCGGGATCGCTCACCAATAGTTTGATGAGTTCAACAACATCTTTGACATGTAAAGTAGCTGTTGCTTCAGAAATTTTAAATTGCGGATCAAAAGGGCGTTGTTCAAAAATAGAAGGTTTTTCGCTGTGCCCAGTTGCAGTAGGTTCAAGACGTACTTTTTCTTGGTCAAAGAATACATCGACAGAAAGCTGCGGGCTATCGATGACAACACGCAACATTTTGCCCTGTAACTGATTGAGCTGAATGCGGGTTAATGCATCCAGATCGATCAGATGATGAATGATACGTTCGACTGCACCGAGTGCTAGAATCGACCACATATCGCTATCCCTTACAGTTTGAAACCGCGGTGAACAGCAACAATACCGCCAGTCAGGTTGTGATAGTCACAGTTCTGGAAGCCAGCATTTTCCATCATGCCTTTTAAGGTGCGTTGGTCTGGATGCATACGAATTGATTCAGCCAAATACTTATAACTTTCTGAGTCATTGGCAACTAATTTACCCATAATCGGTAAAGCGGTGAACGAGTAGAGATCATAAAGTTTTGAAAAAGGCTCAAATACTGGTTTAGAAAACTCAAGAATCAGTAAACGACCACCTGGTTTAAGTACACGGAACATAGAAGCAAGCGCAGCATCTTTATCCGTTACGTTGCGTAGACCAAAGCTAATGGTAACAAGGTCAAAGCTGTTATCTGCAAAAGGTTCTAAAGTTTCAGCATTGGCAAGTACGAAATCGACATTGGTACAGCCTGCATCAATCAGACGGTCACGGCCAACATTCAGCATAGATTCGTTAATGTCTGAAAGTACCACATGACCTTGAGGACCAACTTCACGGCTAAATACTTTTGCTAAGTCGCCTGTACCACCAGCAATGTCTAACACGTGTTGACCACGGCGAACACCAGACATGTTAATTGCAAAGCGTTTCCATAAACGGTGAATACCAAATGACATCAAGTCATTCATAAGGTCATATTTGCTTGCAACCGAGTGAAAAACTTCAGCAACTTTTTGAGCTTTATCTTCGGTTCGAACTGTTGAATAACCAAAGTGAGTTGTTTCACCAACGTTGCCAGTGTTGCCTGCACCACGTGGTAAATTATATTTTGGTACAGAACCGCTAGCAGGCGTATCTGTTAAGGTTTGCTGTAAAGTTTGTTGTTGCCCTTGAGGGGTACCTTGCGGTAAAGGTGAGCTTAGGAATGGGCTAACTTTGTCTGAACTTTGTGCCTGCTCAGTTGGAGATGTTGGCTTTTGGTTTTCGTTAGACATATTGTCTCTCCTAGACTCAAACTCAAGTGAAACGGAATAAGTTCTGCATGATGACAGATTTTGTCTATTTTTACAGGCATCATCATGCAAATATAATGAATAAAATCTCAACTTCGCGAGGTTGAGTTTTTTCTATGTGCCGACCTTATCACACTCTAAACGGATTCGGATGTCCTGAATGTACTTTTTCAACAATCTGACGTTCTTTTTCCGTAAAAGTCTTAATAAAAGCCTCTGCTGATTTTAATGGTTTCATTGCGGTAAAACCATCTTGAATAAAATCATACATCAATTCGAAGTGATATTTTTGTGCAATACCTTTACACATTTTAAAAGCAGTGAACATCATAAATGAACGCATGTATTTATCGAGTGCTATCCCTAAGTCATCAAGAAGGGCAAGCTGTTGGTAACGGGCTTCGGCCTGATCAAGCTTGATTAAGGTTAAACGCATGATCTCATCAGTGAGTACTGTATCTGCTGGGTAGTCTTCAAGAAGCTGCATAGCCACTTGTTCATCAAGTTGCGTGGCAAGTACAGCCAAACTTACCGACTTTGTTCCTGTTTTAATTGCGTTTTCAGGTAGGACTTTTTCTGCTTTATGGGCATATTTCAATAATCGTTCAATTTGTGCAGCAAGCGCATCAAACTCTGGGCCACCATATAAACGGTTTAAAAAATACTCTGACATGAGCTTGTGCTCTGGCAGATTAAAAAAGTCGTGATGCGTTTCTTTCATCCGCTCTTTTAACCATGTTTGTACATCTTGCAAACGCTGGGCAAGCACTGGATTATCGTGATAATTAAATGTTTTATATTGTTGTAAAAGATCATCAAAAGCAGCGAGTTTAGACATTTAAGGCTCTAATATTGGGCTATTTGCAAAAAATCATAAAAGGCATTGTAACCTTCTACTATGGCGAGTAGATGTAAAAAAAATGATTTATGCGTCAATTTTTAGACAGAATTTTGCTGCAATGACATAATTTGTATAGCAATTCATCATCTAAGCGCATAAGTTAAATAACAACGAAATTAAACAATAAAAGATTAGAGCAGTGGACTATGAGTGAACAACAACCAAAATTTGAAATTCGAGACGAAGAACAGCTTTCGGTCGACTTGATTGAAGCACAATATGCTTTAAAAGATAGTCGCGGTAAAAAAAATGCTAAAAGTACGCTCATTTTAATGAGTGGTATCGAACTGGCCGGAAAAGGTGAGGCTGTTAAACAGCTTCGAGAATGGTTAGATCCGAGATATTTAAGGGTAAAAGCAGATGCATCGCGTGTGCTGACAGATACAGAAGCTTTTTGGCAGTCATATTCAGAGTTTATTCCGACTGAAGGCCAAATTGTGGTGATGTTTGGCAATTGGTATAGCGACTTGTTGGTTACCGCGACGCATGTGTCAGAGCCTTTGGATGAGGCCCGTTTTGATGCATATGTGGAAAATATGCGTTCATTTGAACAAGACTTAAAAAATAATTATGTCGATGTGATTAAAGTTTGGTTTGATCTTTCTTGGAAATCATTGCAAAAACGTTTAGATAAAATAGACCCTTCTGAACAACATTGGCATAAACTCCACGGCCTAGACTGGCGTAATAAAAAACAATATGACACTTTGCAAAAGTTACGCCGCCGCTTCACTGACGATTGGTACATTATTGATGGGGAAGATGAAAAACAGCGCGATCAATTTTTTGCTCAGTATCTTTTACAACATATGCGTCAGCTACCTGAACATGAAAGTGAAGTCAAAGGGAAATGGCAGCAGGCCAAGATTCCCGAGAGTTTATTAAAACCTGCTCAAGAACAGCTTGATAAAGCTGAGTACAAAAAAGAGCTCGATAAACTCAGCAAAAAAATTGCCGATACCATGCGTTTTGATAAACGTAATTTTGTGATTGCTTTTGAAGGAATGGATGCTTCGGGCAAAGGGGGTGCCATTAAGCGAATTGTGAAAAACTTAGACCCACGTGAATATGATATTCATTGTATTGGAGCACCTGAACGTTTCGAAGCAAGGCATCCTTATTTGTGGCGTTTTTGGAACCGCATTAATGAAGCCGAAAAAATTACGATTTTTGACCGTACTTGGTATGGCCGAGTGCTAGTAGAACGTGTTGAAGGTTTTGCGTCACCTTTGGAATGGCAAAGGGCGTACGACGAAATTAATCGCTTTGAAAAAGATTTATTTGATAGCCAAACGATTGTGGTAAAAATTTGGCTAGCGATTAGTAAAGATGAGCAAGAACAACGTTTTAAAGCCAGAGAAGAGACACCGCATAAACGCTTTAAAATTACCGCAGAAGACTGGCGTAATCGTGACAAATGGGATGATTATTTAAAAGCAGCAGCAGATATGTTTGAACGAACCAGTACCGAATATGCTCCTTGGCATATTGTTGCCACTGATGATAAATATACTGCGCGTTTAGAAGTGTTAAGAGCGATTTTAAAACAGTTAAAGGCAGACTAACGTCTCCTTTAACTGTTTGAATATTATTGAACTGTTGGTTGTACAAATTGATCCTCAATTGAAGAGGATTTTGTAGCAAGAGTTTGTCGATTGCGAAATACAATAAGCGTTGCAATCAAACTGATGATTGCGGCAAACATTAACCAGAAAGCAGGCATACTTTTGCTGCCAGATTCTTGTACAAGATATGTGGCAATCATAGGTGTTAACCCACCAAATATAGAAGTGGCAAGACTATACGCTACAGAAAAACCAGCAATTCTTACGGAGCTTGGCATCATTTCAGTTAGGGAAACAACCAATGCGCCGTTATAGAAACTATAGAGCAGAGATAGCCATAGTAGTGAAAGTAACATGTGTGCCAAACTAATGTTTTGAGTTAGCCAACTTAATAAAGGATAAGCACTTACAAAAATTAAAATGGTTGTGGTGATTAATAATGGCTTTCGGCCAATTTTATCTGATAAATAACCACCTATAGGTAATAAAATAAAATTACTTGCTCCCACCATCACTGTTGCAAATAAGCTTTCTGTGCTTGTTAAGTGTAGGACTTCTTTTCCATAAGTTGGGGTATAAACTGTAATGAAATAGAACATGGTTGTGGTTGTTGCAACCATACACATTCCAACAACTACAATTTTCCAATTCGCTGCAAGCGTTGACATAATTTGTCTAGTAGTTGGATCCTCTTTTCGAGATGAAAAAGCTTCAGTTTCGGCTAAGGATTTACGTAACCAGAATATAAACGGAATAATTGCACAGCCGACAAAAAATGGAATACGCCAAGCCCAAGCATCAACTTGAGCTTTTGTAAAGGCTAGACTGACTAAATAGCCTAATGTAGCAGCAAAAATTACAGCAACTTGTTGGCTGGCAGATTGCCAACTGGTAATAAAACCACGGTTATGTGGTTCCGCAATTTCAGATAAGTAAACCGAAACACCACCTAACTCAACGCCAGCTGAGAAACCTTGGGCTAAACGGCCAACAAATATTAAGACAGTGGCTGCAAAGCCGATAGTGGCATATCCTGGTGTTAGTGCAATTAACAATGAGCCAATTGCCATAATACTTAAGGTGACCATCAATCCTTTCCGGCGTCCAATACGATCGACATATGGACCTAAGACGAGTGCACCAATTGGACGCATTAAAAAACTAACGGCAAATACCAAAAAAGTTTTCATTAGCGCGGCATAGCTGCTATCAGAATGGAAAAAAGTTTCACCTATGGCTTTTGCATATAGACCGAAGAGAAAAAAGTCATATTGTTCTAGGAAGTTGCCACTGGTCACATTAAAAATGGCACGTAAACGGGATGTTGATTGTCCATATTCCACAATGGCTCTCCGTATTTCATTTGGCATTGTAAACTGAATAATAGACTTTTAAACTTTAGTAAAACTTAAAAAAATAAGTGAAGATTAAAGTTTTTAATATATCTTTTGTTTTATTGTGTAAATTTTAAAAGTAAAAAATAAGGCACAGTCATGTGCCTTAAAATTATGATAGGACTATATTAATGCTCAAGTACTGTTGAGTTGCGTCCTTTTTGTTGGATACGTTTAGCAAGATTGTAGCTGTCATTTAAGTGAGTTTGG
Source organism: Acinetobacter sp. 1566109 (assembly GCF_000582255.1). NCBI lineage: Bacteria > Pseudomonadati > Pseudomonadota > Gammaproteobacteria > Moraxellales > Moraxellaceae > Acinetobacter > Acinetobacter sp. 1566109. Next base: position 45,346 of record NZ_JEYB01000012.1, read on the forward strand.
GCTATTTTTTTCATCATAAAATAACCTAAACTTGCTGCAACAATTTGTCCGCCTAACGGAATAAATTTCGTCACTTGTTTCGTTACGATTTTGCCAAAGAAACCGTTAAAGGTTTTTTTAACGGTTGTACGCGCGACCACAAAACCTGAAAATTGAAAGCCACGTTTACGCAATTCATCCCAATGAATGGTTTTTGTTTTTGGATCATAGACGCTGACATGTTCAGGCGCTAAACCAAAACGGGAATTAATATCGGGAATAAGCTGTGACAAAATTCCCAAATCTACTACCACGTCAAAAAAAGGAATGGGTACAATTGCTGCACCAGCAGAGACGTAAGCTCTTTTTTGAATGAGATCGTGGCACTCATCGCGAATTTGTTCCAGATTTAGGCTAGGATCAATATAGTCAGGAATGTTATCAATTTTCATAATGTTTTACCTGTAATGTGTTCCTTAAAGGTGTCTTGCCAACATAAGGTAAGTGACACCTAAAATGAGATTATGCTGTGTTTAAACCAACGTGACATAGTCAGATTCAGTTGTATAGTAATGAATGTTTATGATTTTGTGCATAAATTATGCGAGTAGGATATGAAATAAATGGGCATCCATGTTATTCAAAGTCAACGTATTGATGTGTTGTTGCAGGGCGTACTAGCGTCTACGTCCCAACCTTCAACGCATCCTTTACAGGTTTTGAAAGCCCAGCATTTTATTGTGCCAAGTCCTGCCATCGAGCAATGGCTGATACAAAAACTTGCAGAACAACAAGGAATGAGCGCCAACTACCAGTTCCACCAACGTGTGCGCGGGTTTCAGTGGTATGCCTATCAACAGGTCCTCACGGCGCATAAGGAACAGGTTCGTAAGGCCAATATTCCACGCTTGATTTTTAAATGGCGTGTACATCAAGCCTTACAAGAATTTATTCAGCCTGATGAAATGAGTATAGATAGCTCTCATCCACTACATTCTATTGTTCAACGTATTTATGACAGCGCAGATCGGCTTGAACAAGGGATTGAAAAGCAGCTAAAAAAACAAAAAATGTTGTATTGGGTTGCCGAGCAGGTTGCCGATTTATTTAGTAACTACATGGTCTATCGGGGACAGTGCCAGCGTGGTTGTGAAAATACCTGTACTTGTCCAAATAACTGGTTAGCAGCGTGGGGACAAGGTCGAGCGCTGGATATCGAAAAGTATATTGCGCAGAAAGATAAAGAAATTTCTGCTTTTACTTTACAGCAAACACAAGAGTTAGAGCGTTGGCAGCGCTGGTTATGGCAGCAGCATTTTCATGATGATTTTATGCAAATGCAGCAAATTGATGAGTTGTTTTGGCAAGAGTTAGAGCATCCTGAGCGCCAGAAGAAGGCATTGGCTCGTTTGCCAGAGCAAATAGTCATTTTTACTTTGCTAGACTTACCGCCTAGCCAGCTTCAGTTTTTGCGCCGTTTAGGGCAATACATTGATGTGTTGATTTTGCACTATAACCCTTCCCAAGAATATTGGGCCGATAGTGTCGACCCACTCTGGAAACAGCGCTATGACTTAGGGGTAAAAGAGCGTTTTATAGCAAAGAATCCCCAAGCGACCGATGCTGAAATTGCCGATTTCTTTAATAAATTTACGCTTAACTTTAATGCTGAGGCGCGTGAGTCAAGACATCCACTTTTAACCAGATTAGGGAAACAAGCCCGCGACCACTTCTCATTACTCTCAAACTTGTCTACAGGTGAAGAAGGTAAGTGGGTGGATGCCTTTGTAGATGATTTTCCTGAAAGTTTACTTGGTAAAGTTCAGTCAGATATTTTGCACTTGGTGGAGCCCCAAGCCAAGCAATATGAGCTTGCCCCTAACGATGACTCAATTCAGATTCATGTTTGCCACTCGACATTACGGCAACTTGAAGTATTGAAAGAACAATTGATTGGCTGGTTGGCAAAACCGCACGAACAGCCGCGTCGTCCAAATGATATTTTGGTTTTGGTTCCTAATTTGGCTGAGGTAGAGCCTTTAATACGAAGTGTTTTTCCTGCTACAGCGACTGAGCAAGGCGTGCATTTGCCTGTCAAAATAGCAGGTGTTGCCTCACTTGATGCACTCAATGCATGGCGTGCCGTAATTGGCCGAATTAACCTCATGCAAGGGCGATTTGGCTTTGATGACTTTGCTGACTGGCTTGGTTTGCATGCGACGCAGCAGCGTTATGCACTTGAATATACTCAAGTAGAACGAATTTTAAACTTACTTGCTGATGCAGGGTTTAAACGTGGGCTTGATGCAGAGCATCTGAAACGTAGTTTATGTGACGGAGATGATGATTATCGATATAGCTTTAAATTTGCTTTAGAGCGGTTAGCGCTCGGTATAGCAATTCCCGAACACGCTACATTTAATCAGGTGCTGAGTTACGCTAAGGTCCAACCGAGTGATTTTGAGCTTATTGGTACGCTCATTCAGATTTATCAAGATTTAAATGAGCGCCGTGACTGGCTCATTATGCATGAGCAGAAAAAAAGTCATACGGTGGAATACTGGCTGCAAATACTCTCGCAAGATATTATCGAGTTTGAGCAGGCCGGTGTGGCTGCTTTAAAAACTGCGCGGGAAATTGTAAAAAAACAAGAGCGTATGTTAACGCTTGCAAGCTACTATGCCGAGACAGAAACAGGCGCCTTACGTAAAATCACCTTGCCTTTGCCTTATATTCTGGATGAGATTCAGCGAACTTTAGAAAATCAGACCACCCAAGCTGAACCGACCGGACAGATTACCTTTGCCCAGATTGGACAAATTCGTCCTTTGCCTTATCGCTTAATTGTGATGTTGAACCTTGATGCAGGGCAGTTTCCAAATCGAGACACACATGTGCCATTTGATTTGATGGATGCATTACGTCAACAACTAGGTGACCGTTCCCGTCTTGAGGATGATCAAGGTGCTTTCTTGGACGCCTTACTTTTAGCTCAAGAAAACTTATGGCTGTTTTATAACGGCTTTGATGTCAATGACGGTGAGGTGAGAGATCCTTCTAGTATTCTTCAAGAGTTCCGTGAGCATCTTGCGCTTATTGTAAAACCGGAGCCAAATGCACCTGACCGTGAAGTGATTGAAGGCATTGAAATTCCGTCTCAATTAAAACAGCTCTATCACCTACATTATTTACAGCCGTTTGACCCGAAGGGTTTTATGGCCGAGAAAAGTTATATTCGCTACCAAGATCACTGGTTTAATGTGGCGTTGCAAATTCAGCAAGCTTCCGGTGTTCTTAAGCCTTGGGCAAATACATCTTATCCTTTAGAAATACCTGACATGCTGGTTTTAGACAGCCATCAGTGGATACAAGATGTGACTTTCCCCGCACGTCTATATTTAAAAACTTTAGGCGTAGAAAACTTGGGAAGTGTTGGGGAGCTAGATCAGAATGAACCTCTGCTTTTAGATGGTTTGGGCCGCTATGCTATTCGACATTTTTTACAACAAAACGAACAGCAAGCACAGCCAGAAGCTCTACTTGATCAGTTGCCTGTAGGCAAAGTTCAATACAGCGCATGGCAACAGGGCATTTTTGAACAGGAGTGTTTGCTTGAGCGCCTTCATCATTACGCGCCAGCTGTGACACAAACGACTCAGCGTGTGTGGCGAATTGCTAAACAGCTACATATGAATATTACGGTGCCAAAATCTGAAACTCAAGATTGGGTCAGCATGGAAGCATCAAGTGCCCGAGCAAAAAGACGTGCAAAAGTCTGGTTAGAGTACCTGCTTTGGTTGGCCTATTTAAATGAAGGAAGTGTAGGAACTGAAAGACGCCGTATTGTGGTTTTTAGTGACCAAACCGTCATCTGTAAAGGTATTAGTTCGGAGCAAGCTCGGCAGTATTTACAGCCTTGGTTTAAAATCTGGCGTTATGCCCAACAGCAGCCACTCGTGTTACCAGCAGCTTTATTATTAAAACCACTTGAAAAAGCTAAGGCATATCAGTGGGAAACAACAAATCCGACAGAAAAAATAAAACTCGATGAGAAGAGCTATGTGGAGCTGTTAAAATACTGGAATGAAACAGGGTCATTTACTTCTATCGATATGACACAAAATGAAGCGTGCAAGTTACATCAAGACTGGAGTTTCATTTTGCAAGAACAAGATGCACAAGCATTACTTCAACATGCTTGTGATGAGTTTGCCTATGACCTGTATCATCCGGTTTTTCAATTTCAACATTCGGAGTAAGGCATGAACTCAAGAGTACAGGTGTCTTATCAACCTATTATTGATATTGAATTTAGTGGACTGCATTTAATTGAGGCTTCGGCGGGTACCGGGAAAACCTATACACTGTCGAGTTTAATGGTTCGTATTTTTCTTGAGAAATATTTACCGGGCCAAGTTATTGCAACAACATTCACCCGTGCTGCCGCTGCCGAGTTAAAAAGCCGAATTCGTGCGCGTTTGGTCGAAACCTACCGTTACTTAGATGCCAAGCGGAGCTTGACTGAAAAAGAGATCCTTTTACAGGCTGAGCAAGAATCTGATTTATTACTCCAACATGTTCTCAAGCATTTTGCGACACGTATTGCCTATGCCTGTGAGCGTTTAAAGCTCGTTATTGATCAGTTAGATGAGCTGTTTGTAGGAACACTCGATAGCTTTAGCCAAAAGTTGTTACGTGAGTTTGCCTTTGAAAGTGGCAAAATTGAACGTGCTCAAATTACCGATGACGCTAAAACCTATAGCCGTCAACTGATTCATGATGTTTTACGTGAATGGATACAGTCTCAGCCTCAAACCGTGATTGATGCATTGTATCTGGCAGGTGAGTTAAAAAGTGTCGACAGTTTTGTCAAACTGGTCGAAGACTCACTGAATTTTAGTTCGGCTCATTTTAAACTTCCCGAAAAGCCTACCATTCAGTTTGAACAGCTTGCTCAGCTCAAACAGTTGGCAGCAGAAATTGATATCAGTCTTCTAGAACCGTATTACTCGCTTGATGGCGAACACTATAAACATGTAAGCGGCACAATATTTCGTAATGGCGCATTTAATAAGTTATTTAGTGAATGTTTGCCACAGTTATTACAGGTTTTAAAGCAAAGCGACAGTATTTTAGTTTTTGATGGGTCTTTAGCGGTACAACGCGAACTCATTTTTAAGTTTTTAGGCCAGCTTGCCGATCAGAAAGTTTTCAAGAAATGTCCTGCCGAAATTTCGGATGGATTTTATCAGCATCCTTGTATTCAGCAGATTCAGCAGTTATTTGCTGTGCTGAAAAACTATGCTGAACAGTTCGATCAGCTTCATATTTATTTAAAAGCCTATTTGTGTGTAGAGGTTAAAAAACGTTTACCACAGGTTTTACAAAACAAGGGCGAGACGACTTTTTCTCAGCAAATTCGCACTTTGTCAGAAGCTTTAAAGGGCGAGCAGGGGCAACGTTTCGCCGTATTTGTGCAGGCTCGATACCCCTTAATTTTGGTTGATGAGTTTCAAGACACCAACCAAGACCAAGATGACATGCTCGCCAGCATTTGGCGTCATCCAGAACGTTACCAAAAAGGTTGCATGATTATGGTGGGTGACCGTAAGCAGGCAATTTACGGTTTCCGTGGTGGGGATATGCTCACCTTCTTGAATGCCTACAAAGATATTCAGGCAAAGCATGGTCGTGAATATAAGTTAATTCATAACCACCGTTCAGTCGCTGACTTGGTTGAAGTGGTTGATGCCTTATTTCAAAGGCAAATCGACTTTGGTGAACAGGTTCAATATGACCCGATTCGGGCAGGGACTCGACCTCATCCAGTTTTAATCGATCAAAACCAGCCTAATCCGCATCCTTTACGTTGGCTCATGCTAAAAGACAAGGAAACGGAAGCACAGCAAGTCGCGTGGAAAATACGTGATTTACTCAATCAGTCACATGCTGGACAACTTTATTTTCAAAAAGATGCGCAGACTCAAACCTTAAATGAAGATGATATTGCGGTCTTGTCTCGTAATCATGATGGCCTTGATAAAGTTCAATTTGAATTAGAACGTTTAGGAATACGAGTTAACCGGCCATCAAAACGAAGTGTTTTTGATTGCACAATTGCTCAGGATGTTGGGGCCTTACTCACAGCGATACTCCATCCTTACGATGAGGCCAAAGTGAAACGAGCTTTGATTAGCCGTTTATTTGCTATGGACCTTAAACAGCTGTTGCAACTCGAACAAACGGCCGAAGGTTTAAGCCAGTTTATGACGGGTTTTGATGCTATTCGTGAGCTTTGGTCAGCTCAGGGCTTTTTAGTAGCATGGCAGCAATGTTTAAACCAATTTGATATTTGGAAAAATCTGGTTGCTGTCCAGAGTAAAGATAATGAGCGAGTTGTGGTGAACTTACGTCATTTGACCGAAATTTTGAGCCAACATAGCGAGAAATATCAGGGTGCGCAAAATCTCTATCATTGGTATCTCAAGCAACTACAGTCCCCGCTTGACCGTGAATGGGAGTTAGAGCGTAGGTTGTCGAGTGAAGCTGGCGTACAGCTCATGACCATTCACCAGTCAAAAGGTCTTGAGTTTAAAATTGTCTTTTTGCTCGGGGCCGACAAGCCATTTCGGGAAAATAACAAGACACTTAACTTCTCGACCCAAGATATAACGGTTCCGGAGTCGGCTCAAACTCAAACACAACGTGTCGTTGCGATTGCCGATAAAACATATTTAAACGAAACCGAACTGAAGCAGCATGAAGAGCGGGCTTTGGCGGAGCAAAACCGTCTTTGGTATGTAGCTTTAACCCGTGCAAGTCATCGTGTTTATGCGCTTTTACAAGATACAGATGGCAAGTCTGTCTCAGGTTTGGCATTTTGGAAAAACAGAGCTGAACCATTCCAGCACCGTTGTTGTACCGATGAAATAATTTTGGAGCAACCACCTGCTGCAAGACATTTAAATCAACACATCAATATTATTGAGATACAGGCACAGCATTTTCCTGATCAGCGCTTTTATTCAAGAGGCAAAACCAGTTTTAGTTATCTGGCACAGCATTTAAGACATAAAGTAGGTACAGATTTACTCGCGAGCCAGAGCCATGAAGCTGTTTTAGCCGAAGATGAACTCGATCAGGTTATTTCTGTTGAGGCGGCCACAGCACAGCCGATTAGCTGGATCAAAAGCAATTTTCCGAGAGGCACACTCGCAGGTAATTTTTTACATGAAATTTTTGAACATATTGATTTTCAATGTTCAGATGAGTGGGTAAGTGAAATACGCCGTCGTTTTAAAAATGACTACAGTAGTTTGTGGCAAGATTTATTAATCAAATACCAAGAAAGCTTTCCCGAAGAACAAGAAGCGGAATATTCGCTTTATCACGCTGTGGCCGAATGGTTGCAAGAGATTCTAAGTACGCCGTTATATCAAGGTTTTCGTTTAAATCAGTTACAGCCAGAGCACTATTTATCAGAGTGTCCTTTTTATTTAGCACTGTCAGATCGTGTGCTAGCCATGAAACGTATTCATCAACTTTTTGCTGAATATGGTATGGAAATGCCAGAGTTATTAGAGGCTCGTTCTGCTCGCTATTTAAATGGTTCGATAGACTTGGTTTATTTTGATGGGCAGCGTTATCACATTGCTGACTATAAGAGTAACTACTTAGGTGAAAACCTTGTTGATTACAGTGTAGAAAGCATTGCACAAAGTATGTCTTTAGCCAGCTATTGGCTACAAGCGGGCCTGTATTTGGTTGCGTTACATCGTTATTTAAAAGTCAAAATGCAGAATTATGATATTGAACAACACTTAGGTGGGGCAACTTATCTTTACTTACGCGGTATGAATGGTGAAGCTGAGCAAGGCTATCATTATTGGCAGCCAAGTACAGAATTTGTTCTACGACTCGATGCTATTTTAGGGTACTTTGCTGAGGATAAAATTGCATAAAAAATGCTGATAAATGATCTAATTTTAGAATTAACAAATACTTGGGGTGTGGATAAGCCTGTCTATAACCATGTGGACAAGCGTGTGGAAAACTAGGTGGATAAGTGTGTGGACAATCTAAACAGCCCTGAACAAAGCGATTTAAGCTGGTTAACGACTTGGAGTACCTTTTTAAATCAAGCCCCGTTTACTGCACAGACACAAGCTCCAGAGGCAGCTTATTTTTTGCAGCAGCTGATTGAAGCGAGCTTGCAGGGTGACAGTTGTATTGAGATTAGCCCAGAGCAAAGAGAAACACTTGGCCAACTGGTGATATCTGCTGAACAAGCAAAGTCTCAAGTTGCCCCTTGTGTCCACGACGGGCAGGGGTTGGCATTATACCGATATTGGAACCTAGAGCAACGTCTAGCTGAGCAAATTCGCCGATTAAAGCAACAACCAATTCAACCTGTTTCATGTGAAGAGCATTTAGACTTATTAACTGATCCTCATCAGCAAGCTGCTTTGCAAATGGTGACTCGGCAGAGCTTAAGTATTATTACAGGTGGACCGGGTACAGGTAAGACTTATACGCTGGCTCGTATTATTGCTGTGCTTAGTCAGGCAATTCCGCATATTCGTGTGGCAATGGCTGCTCCGACGGGTAAAGCTGCACAGCGTATGCAAGAAGCCTTACAAAACTCGTTTAATGATCCCAAACTGCTTGAGTCGGGGCTAATGAGTGATGAGCTAAGAAACCAAAGTACCCAAACTATCCATCGGTTATTAGGTATGGGGCATAGTCAAACTCCACGGTTTAATCAAAAACAGCCGTTGCCTTATGACGTTATTGTGGTGGATGAAGCCTCTATGCTGGATTTAAATCTGGCAACGTTATTATTTGAAGCTGTCCCTGAGTCTTGTCGAATTATTTTATTAGGCGATGCCAACCAGCTTGCTTCAGTAGATGTTGGAGCAGTACTTGCAGATTTACAGCAAATCGAGGCGTTGTCTGAAAACCGTGTTCACCTTCAAACCAGCCGTCGTTTTGCGGAAGGGGCTTTGATTGGTCAGGTTGCCCGATTTATTCAAATGCAAACCAGTCAAATCAACCATGAGCAAGTTTTACAACAATTTGAAGTCGATATTGTTCAAGTTTCAGAGTTACGTTCAATACCTTTAGAAGCCGACATGCCCGATGTGGTTCAGCTTGAATACTTACCCGCAGAGTCATCTCTAGCAATAGAAACTTACTACCAAAAATTGATGGCGGGTTTTCAAGGTTATGCGCAAAGCTTAAAAGCTTATTTACAAGATGATCGATCACTTGAGCATATTGAAAATATCGTTAAGTCATTCGATGACTACCGTATTTTAACGGCAGTTCGTCATGGGCCATTTGGCTTGCAGCAACTTAATCAATATGCCGAACGCTGGTTACAACAACAGCTAGGTATTGTGACTTTAGGAGGATGGTATGTAGGCCGTCCGGTCATGATGACTTATAACGATTACCAGCTTGGTATTTCAAATGGTGACATTGGTTTATGTTTTGAGCATAGAACCCAGCCTCAACAGTTTGAAGTCTATTTCCCAAGTTTAAATAAGTGGGTTGCTGCAAACCGATTACCTAAAAGTATTCAAAGTGCATTTGCTTTAACCATTCACAAATCGCAAGGGTCTGAATTTACACATACTGCTGTTGTTCTCGATCAGGCCGCTAAGAATTTGTTAAGCCAAGAGTTAATTTACACTGCGATTACACGAGCGAAAAAAGTGGTCAGTCTGTTGGTTCATCCAGAGGCTTTATTGCAATCTTTTACAGTTCGTACGACCAGAAAAAGCGGTTTAGTTGAAAAAGTTAATCGGTTAGTTCGTTAAGGCAAACTTAATATTTTTACCCTTGTAAGAAAAAGCTTACATGGATTCGAGATATTTGCTGCTAGAGAACATACCCTGTTTTTGAGATTATAAACGCACAACGAGCTTGGCAAGGAATGTCGGGCAAAATCGCACAATAATAACAACTTAAGTCGAGAGACTGCGAACTTACAATGAAGTAGGTGAATAAAGAGGAAACTTACAGCCGCTAAGCCTTGTAGTTTTGGGAGAGACTACAGGGCTTTTTTATATTTTGAGTTTTTATCACGTTAAATAAATTAAATAACCCCTTGTTTGCGTCGTGCTATTTCTTATTCTGATTATCAATAATTTAACTCAAGCATATTAATATATTTATTTGTAATATGATTCTTAAATGGGCATTTTTCGCGTGAATTGTTAAGTTAAATGTTATACAGAACCGTACGTTATTTAGCTGTTACAGATAAACGCTAAATATTAGACAGACCTGTACGTTTTCGCTTACATGATGATAAGAAAAATACTACTTTTCTTCATAATTGGATATGACAAAATACATCACATAAGGAAATAGAAATAAAAACAACGGAAGTGAGTAAAACGAGAAGAAGGATGTGGAAAGCATCTCACACATAACAATAAGAACAGCGATAAACACGATAAACAAGAACTACAGCGCCAAAAACCCAAGCAGAAATGCTTGGGTTTTTTATTTTAGCGCTAAGTTATTACGATTTAGACTAGATCTGTTTCATGTGAATCGCTACCAAACAATGAGCGACGCTGATCTCTAGGAATTCGTGGGCATTGGCTAGAAATTTGATAGAGCAAGCTGGCTAGAGCCGGAAGGTGAGTGCCTACTACGGACTTTCCAGTGGTTAACAGTGAAACGCTAATATCTCGCTCTGGGTCGGCCCAACATAAAATATTAGAAAAGCCGAGATGACCAAAAGCTTGTCCAGTCATTGGACCAAATAAACCTACTGGATTGCTACCGAGCATGGGACCTAGTGCATAACGCATCGGTATTAATAAGGTTCGGTCAATGTTAACTCCTGTGGTCGGTAGAGTTGCTCTAAAAATTGTTTTCTCACTTAAAATTTGTTTGCCTTGGTAACTTCCTCCACTTAAAAGCATTTCAAAGAAGCGTCCAGCTTGTTCGGCACTGGTATAAATGTTGCCAGCAGGGCAGATGGTATCCATAAAGCGGCTATCATTGGTCACATCTACAGCGAGTTGTAAGCCGCCACCTAGTACATGATTTAAATAATGATCTGTTCCTAAGCGAGGATGTAAACCTGTTGCACAATTGAGTGCAACTTTGGAGCGATACTCTGGCTTCAAACCATAGTTGAAATAAGGCATGTCCATCGGCTTCTCGATGGTCTCATGCACAAATTGGCGAAGGTCTTGCCCTGTGACTCGCTCAATAATTTCACCTAAAATATAACCTGCCGTTACTGCATGATAGGCGAGGTGATTTCCTGCTGGAGAAACAGGTCTTGCTGCATATAGGCGCTTTAAAATTTCATCTTTATCAAAAAGCAGTTCAGGAGTGACTTCTCCATCAACATAAGGAATGCCTCCCCGATGTGCTAACAAATGAAAGATGGTCGCACGGCGCTTCCCATTTACACCATATTCAGGAATGTAATAACTGACGGGGTCAAGTAAGTTGATTTCACCTTTTTCATCTAAAAGATGAATCAACATAGCAGTAATCATTTTGGATGCTGAAAATAAGCAAACAGGAGTATCCGGCGTTGCGATGAGGGCATTATTTTGCAAACCTTCTGGAGAGTTCCCTTGAGCATAGCCAATGCTTCGATTTAATAAAATTTTCCCTTGTCTACGTAAACAAAAAGTAATGAGCGGATAGTTCCCGGTTTTATAGAGCGACTCAATACTCTTCCAGATCTTTTGAACCTGACGTTCACTCATTCCACCTTGTTCAGCAGGTACCTCATCTTTGTGATGAATGACCGATCCAATATCGTCTGGTACTGGACAGGTGTTGGTCGAAAATATTTTCACACGTCCCTCGCGTTTCTTTCTTTTTATTGACGGTCAAGTGTGCAGGGTTCGGATGCGTATGTCAGTGTCTAAAATGACAGGTAACTGAAAACAATTTTGCAATCCATATATAGATACCTTAAAATAGGCAACTTGCTGTAGTGATGCACGGCAGTCAGTTGCGCTCAACTGATTCATATCATTTTATTTTTTAAGCATCTCGGAGAAATCGAATGGCTTTAACTAATGCAGACCGCGCAGAGATCATTGCTAAATTTGCTCGCGCTGAAAACGACACTGGTTCACCAGAAGTACAAGTAGCTTTATTGACTGCTCAAATCAATGATTTACAAGGTCACTTTAAAGCTCACAAACACGACCACCATAGCCGTCGCGGTTTGATCCGTATGGTTAACCAACGTCGTAAATTACTTGACTACTTAAATGGTAAAGACCACGAGCGTTACACTGCTTTGATCGATGCTTTAGGTCTACGTCGTTAATTCGATTTTGCTTTGTTTTCGGTTTATCGCATGTTGCTATGCTTTGTTTCTGGAAAGAAAGTTTCGCCTAATCAACCGTTAGGCGATTTATAGAAGGGGCGCTTGTGCGCTCCTTCTTTGCGTTTAATATTATTTAAAATTTTTGGTCTAGTGTGATGGCTTCTAAGCTTTGTCATTTATCTACCAATAGTTGTAGTCTGAATGCCAAACCTTAGGGGTCTCACTAGAATAAAATTAGGAAAATACAATACATGTCAATGTTTAACATCGTTCGTAAAGAATTCCAGTTCGGTCAACATCAAGTCGTTTTAGAAACGGGTCGCGTTGCACGTCAAGCAAATACAGTTTTAATTACAATGGGCGGCGTAACTGTTTTAGTTGCGGTTGTTGCTCAATCTAAAGCAAAAGCGGGTCAAGACTTTTTCCCGTTAACAGTTAACTATCAAGAAAAACAATATGCAGCTGGTCGTATCCCTGGTGGTTACGGTAAGCGTGAAGGCCGTGCTTCTGAAGCTGAAACTTTAATTTCACGTCTTATTGACCGTCCAATTCGTCCATTGTTCCCAGAAGGTTACTTCAACGAAATTCAAGTAACAGCAACAGTTGTTTCTTCTGACAAAACTATGGAAGCTGATATTGCTGCAATGTTAGGTACTTCTGCTGCATTAGCAATTGCAGGTACACCATTCCGTGGCCCAATCGGTGCAGCTCGTGTTGGTTTAATTAATGGCGAATATGTTTTAAACCCGAATTTTGAACAAATGGCTCAGTCTGACCTTGACCTTGTGGTTGCTGGTACAGAAGCGGCTGTATTAATGGTTGAATCTGAAGCAAAAGAACTTTCAGAAGATCAAATGCTTGGTGCTGTGCTTTTCGGTCATGACGAAATGCAAATCGCGATTCAAGCAATTAAAGAATTTGCTGCTGCTGCCGGTGCAGTGGAATCAACTTGGGTTGCTCCAGCTAAAAATGAAACACTTCGTGAGCAATTAAAAGCAGCTTTCGAAGCTAAAATTTCTGAAGCGTATACGATTGCGGTTAAACAAGATCGTTATGCAGCATTAGATGCACTTTATGCAGAAGCTGTAGCTCAGTTCGTTCCTGAAAATGACGAAACTGGTCTTGCTGACGAAGTAAACGAATTATTTGAAGACCTTAAATACCGTACAGTACGTGACAACATCTTGTCTGGTAAGCCACGTATTGATGGTCGTGATACTAAAACTGTTCGTGCGATCGACGTTCAAGTTGGCGTATTAGACCGTGCACACGGTTCTGCATTATTTACACGTGGTGAAACTCAGGCGTTAGTAACAACAACATTGGGTAATACTCGTGATGCGTTAATGGTTGATACGCTTTCTGGCACTAAAACTGACAACTTCATGTTGCACTACAACTTCCCTGCATACTCTGTAGGTGAAACAGGTCGTGAGTCTGGTCCTAAACGTCGTGAAATTGGTCATGGTCGTTTAGCACGTCGTGGTGTTCAAGCTGTTCTTCCTGCTGCTGACCGCTTCCCATACGTTATTCGTATTGTATCTGACATTACTGAATCTAACGGTTCATCTTCAATGGCTTCTGTATGTGGTGCGTCATTATCTCTTATGGATGCAGGTGTTCCACTTAAAGCGCCAGTTGCGGGTATCGCAATGGGCTTAGTGAAAGAAGGCGATCGTTTTGCGGTACTTTCAGACATCTTAGGTGACGAAGACCACCTTGGTGACATGGACTTTAAAGTAGCAGGTTCTGCAAACGGTATTACTGCACTTCAAATGGACATCAAGATCGAAGGTATTACTGAAGAAATTATGGAAGTTGCGTTAAACCAAGCATTTGCTGGTCGTATGCACATCCTTAATGAAATGAACAAAGTAATTTCACGCGCTCGTCCTGAAATTTCAATGCATGCTCCAACATTTGAAGTAATTACTATTAATCCGGACAAAATCCGTGATGTAATTGGTAAAGGTGGTGCAACTATCCGTCAAATTACTGAAGAAACTAAAGCTGCTATTGATATTGAAGATAACGGTACAGTTCGCGTATTTGGTGAAACTAAAGCTGCTGCTAAAGCTGCAATTGCAAAAATCCAAGCGATTACTGCTGAAGTTGAACCAGGTAAAATCTACGACGGTAAAGTTATCCGTATTGTAGAATTTGGTGCATTCGTAAACATTATGCCAGGTACTGATGGTCTTCTTCATATTTCGCAAATCTCTAATGAGCGTATTGCGAACGTAACTGATGTTCTTAAAGAAGGTCAGGAAGTGAAAGTACAAGTTGCTGATGTTGACAACCGTGGTCGTATCAAATTGACTATGAAAGATATTGAGCAAGCATAATTGCTTAACTCACTAAAAAAGTCCGCTTGATGCGGGCTTTTTTTATGGCATGATGCAAGTAACACACAAATAGATCGACGTGGTATGCAGGTTTATTATTTTTATCGTCATCAAAAGGATGGCTATGTTTTTTTGAGCCGAGAAAAGCACACTGAACATGTTCTGGAATTTTTCTGGATTGATAGTGTGAGATCTGACGTTGTTAACCATAATGAAGAGTGGCAACAAAAAATTCAGCAGCTTTCAGATGTCGCAATTAATGAATTTCATATGCGAGATATTGCCAATATCGAGCACCCCTGTGCCTTTGATACGCTTGAAGAATATGACCTGCTCATTTTCAAAAAGCTTGTTACACCTGATGATGAAATTAAAAATGGAGAAACACATGAGAGTGTGTTTGGCTTAGCTACCACGCCAATTAGTTTTATTTTTACCCCTAAAGTTCTGATTAGTGTACGTGAGCAGGGCAACAAGTCGATTGAAAATTATATTCAGCGTCTTGAAAATATTTTATGTAAAACCTTAGAAGAACAAAATAAAACCCGTAAGTTGCCTAATTCGCCTGTAGATTTATGTTTACGTCTGCTCAATAGCATGGTGGATGGTTATCTTGATATTCGTTCGCCTTTAACCAGAAGGGTCGAGCACTGGCAACAACAACTATTACAGGGCAATCGTCGTTTTAAACAATGGCATCAACTGTTTCATGAAAACATGGCCTTTCAGCAGGTCGAAAACTTGTGTGAAGAACAAATCGAAACCCTACAAGAGTTTCGGGATGAAATTGTAGAAAATTATCATCATGTGATTGGTGAGCGTACGCATAGTTCTCAAGATCTTCTGTTAGTTCGTTTGAATGATTTAATGAGTCATGTAGAACGTATTCAAAAACATACTTTACGCTTACGGAGTGCGATTCAATCGGCAATAGATTTGCATTTCTCAGCGATTGCAAACCAGACCAATGAAAATATGCGTATTCTTGCCATTATTACCGCTGTATTTGCACCACTTACGCTTTTAACTGGTATTTACGGAATGAACTTTGAGTTTATTCCGGGGCTTAAGTCGCCAGTGGGTTTCTGGATTATGCTCGGTGTCATGTTGCTCAGTACGGTTTTATTGTTGTACTACTTCTATAGACAGCATTTAGTGGGGCGTGGTGAGAAAAGCGTTATTGATTTATTGGCTCAGCAGCACCGCCAAGAGCGTATGAATTTGTTCTGGTTTTTGGAATATGAGCCGATTAAGCAGACTTTGAAGGAAGTGGAGAAAATTACTCGGTTGAAGTAATAGGAATTTTCAAAGATCAGTAAAGTTGATTTGTTAGTACTGCCTCAAATATATGGATTAATTAGATATTTTTTGTATAGGCATATCCTTACTTTTGACTGGGCAAAAGTAACAAAACCCCTTTATTGGACTGACGGTACATCCATGTTACCGCAGTCCAAAAGGCGGCATCCATGCCGCCCATCACGTTAGTTCATACCTACTTTAAAGATTATTTAGAAGAAAAAATCTTAATGAAAATGCTTCAACTGTTTTCTAAGTTGTTGCACTTCATCAATCAAATCTAACATCACCGCAACTGCTGCCAAACTTGCATCAAAGTCACGTTGCAAACGATACGCTTTACGAGCACGAATAACATCTTCACCCAAAAACTGATGTTTTTCAGGTGGAGTATCAATCGCTAAAATATCGTACTCAATGAGCTCTAGAATCCAGTCCGGGCTTTGACCACAGGCTTGAGCAAATTGTTGCAGATCAAATGTACATTGTTCATCAACGACTTCAGCACTAAAGGTGTGGCCGTCACATACAATTTCTCGATAATGGATGGTTGTCATGATCTTGCTCCCTAATGAGATGAACGAGGTTCGAATGAAGCAAAGGCTTCTGCCAATTGCTGATAGGCTTCTTTTTCTTTTTCAGAATGCACAGGTGGGAATACAATATTTAAAATTAAATAAAGATGGCCTGGCGTTTTATTTGGTATCCCTTTGTCTTTTAAACGTAGCTGTTGTCCTTGTTTTGCATTTTTTGGTAAATTGACATGTAAAGGTCCTGCAGGTGTTTTTACTTCAATACCTTGACCTAATGCGGCCTCCCATGGCGCTACATCTACAGTTAAATATACATCACTGCCTTCTACATGAACACGATTTGTATCTTTATATTGAATCTCGATATAAAGATCGCCATTGGCACCACCATTAATGCCACTTTGTCCTTGTCCGCTTAGACGAATTTGTTGGCCTTCCTTCATCCCTTTAGGTATTTTCACCTGTAGGGTTTTGCGCTGTACCTCAGGCTCACCATAAACATTCACAGTCGGAATTTGCAAGGTAATCTGTTGTGTTGACCCATGATAGGCAATATCAAGATCGACCTCAATGCTGGCATGTTGATCTTCACCCCGATAACTACGTTGTTGTCTTTGATATTGTTGTTGTCCACCGCCGAAGCCTGCACCAAAACGACCAAATAGGTCTTCAAAACCGCTAAAGTCAGCTTGTTCACCGCCGCCTGAGAAGCCTTGACGATAAAAGCGTGCGCCATCAAATCCACCTTGAGCTGCACCTTGGCCAAAGCCGTTGAAACCTTGTGGGTGGTCTAACATTTGGTCATATTCAGCCTTTTTTTCGGCATTGCTTAAGGTGTCGTAGGCAACATTAATCGCCTGCATCTTTTCTTCTGCATCTTTTTCTTTGCTGATATCAGGATGATATTTACGAGCTAATTTGCGATATGCTTTTTTAATTTCATCAGCAGAGGCATCTCGTTTAACCCCTAATTCTTCATAATAATTTTTTGCCATAATGTTTTATCACGATGGTGTTGTTTATTTCATTATGAAACAATTTTTAAGGCTTTCAATGAGCTAGATTGTATAAGAGTTGTTCTCTTACAAAAATGGGAGACTAGGTGGAAGAGACATAAGTCAATTAGGACTATGCCTCTAATTCTTTATATGAAAGTTTGATATAAACCGTATAGGGCAATTAATAAAAGCAATAGGCCGCATAAGCCGAGTATTTTAGGGTATAAGTGGCTGTTAGAAAGGCGACGGAAGAATACATAAACTAAAGATAGGGTTAAAAAATCTAAAACAATCCATGTCAGTGTAAGAAGGGTCAAACTGAAATTTAGGTTAGGTGAAATAGAGACAAATTGAGGAAAGAAAGCCGAAAAGAAAATAATATCTTTAGGGTTTGAAATACCCACTAAAAAGCCTTTTTTAAAACCACCATTTTGGGCAGAAACGGTTTGTATTGCTTCCGGATGAGGGGCTTGGATGACTTCTTTGAGAATATTAAATCCTAAATAGCCAATATAGAGACAACCTAAAACACGAATAATATTTAAATAGCTTTCATTAATACCGAGTACTCCTTTAAGTACGAGTACCGAAATAAAAATTAAAACCAGTGAGGCGAGATTTGTACCAAAAATGGTTTCCAGTGCTTTTTTATATCCGCCTTTTAGTCCGGCGCTTGCCACCAAAATCATGACAGGGCCAGGGGTCGCAATCATAATAATGACACTGAAAATAAAGAGAAAATAATCAAAATAATTCATGAAATATAAGCATCTTATTTATTGGGTTATAAAGTAAGCTCATATTAACTGATTTAAAATAACATGCTGAAAATTCTCATCAAAAATTATAGATAAATAAAAAGGCGGTTTGACCGCCTTTTTATAAATTAAGGGATTAACTCAAGTGTTCACCAAATAAACCCAATGCTTCTTCGGCAGTGAATTCATAACGAGTATTACAGAACTGGCAATCCATTTGAATCGGGTTTTGTGCTTCCAGTGTTTCATGAACAGCATCAACACCAATTTGAATGAGTGCTTTAGCACAGCGCTCTTTAGAGCAAGTACAGCCAAATTTTAAGTGTTCAACTTCTGGCAAGCGTACTTCTTCTTCATTATAAAGACGATACAAAATTTCATTCGCTGAAAGCTCAGTTAGTTCTTCAGGCTTGAGCGTTTCAGTCAGCATGGTTAAACGTGGCCATAGGTCTTCATCAACCAGTTTTTGCTCTTCTTCATCATGACGAGGTAATAACTGAATGAGTAAACCACCAGAACGTTTAGCTGTACTTGCCAATACAATACGAGTTGGAATTTGAGCAGATAAATCATAATACTGCATCAAACAACCCGCTAGATTTGTTTGGTCAAGAGGTACGATCCCTTGATAACGCTCACCATGCTCAGGTTCGATGTTAATAAATAAAATTGGATTAACTAAAGCACCAAGGACTGTACTGCTGTCAGTTGCTTCAACAAAACGTGGATCTGTTTCGTAGTCTGCTAAAGCGCGAACTTCGCCTAAATGGTTACATTCAGCCATAGCCCATTTAAAAGAGCCGCTAGCCTGGATTTGCAAGCTGATACGGCCTTTGATTTTTAAAGTACTTGCAAGTAATGCAGTCGCGCTCAACATCTCGCCTAGTAGAATTTTAACCGCAGGCATGTAGTCGCGTTGAGCTAAAATAGTTTGTAATGCTTCTTCTAGATGAACTACTTCACCGCGAACAGGAAAGTCCTCTATATAAAAGCGTTGGCGTAAATCAGACATAATATTCTCCAGGGCCCTAAGCAGATTATAACAACTTCGGTTTAATCAAGCTTAGGGAATGCAGCGTGGCTGCAAGCAGGACATCGGTAACTCTTGTACCGATTGTCGCAATCATTTAGGCAATGTGAATAAGTCCTTAATATAGCCATTTTACGAAATCTCAAGTTATTCTTCGTGATCTCGTGTAATGTCGATACGATTTGGTTGTAAATGACGCTTTAAATTCACGTCATGTCTTGATGTGGCTTGCTGTGCATCGCTTTCAAAGAGATGTTCAAGTTCAGCCAGCGCATTACGATGAGTTTCAAAAACCTTTTGTTCATCGGTATAAATGCTTTGCTGCTGAATGAGTAATTTCTCATCATAATCTCGAAAGATTTCGATATTGTTATAGGCTTGTTCATCGGAAATACCAAGTTCGCGTAAAGCGCGATAAGCCATACCTAATGATGATAAATAGGTTTCACGCCAAATATGTTCAACACCTAAGTCTCTTAATAGATGTACATGATGTCGGTCACGTGCACGTGCTAGTAACTTTATGTGTGGATAGTTCAATCTTAAATGCCGTGCAACGTTCATAGAGTCTTCGACATCGTCTATTGCGAGAATAAATACTTGGGCTTTTTCAATGCCTGCCGAGCGAAGTAAGTCAGGTTGGGTGACATCTCCATAGTAGAGTTTACCGCCGTATCGACGCACAAAGTCCACTTGGTGAAGGTTGTTGTCGATGGCAGTAAAGCCTAAGTGCTGCAAACGGGCAATACGCGCAATAATTTGTCCAAAGCGACCAAACCCAGCAATGATAATTGGATTATCTTGTTGCGGAATTTCATCATATTCAGGTGGGCGTTCTTTATTAAACAAAGGAATGATTTTAGTTGCCATAATCCAGTAAATGACTGGGGTAAGGACCATCGACAACGTCACAATCAGGGTAACAGGTTCTAATAAAGCATCAGTCAAAACTTTTTCACTTTTGGCAAGGCTTAAAATGACAAATGCAAATTCACCACCTTGCGCTAAACATGTTCCAAGCAGCAGGCTATTGTTCCAACTATATTTTTTATAGCGGGCAATAGCGGTCAACACGAGGGTTTTTATAACGAGTAAGCCAATCGCTCCGCCAATAATGAGCCAAGGCATTTCAATAAATAAAGACAGTTGTGTGGTCATGCCCACAGTCATAAAGAACAAACCAAGTAATAGCCCTTTAAACGGAGCAATACTTGCTTCAAGTTCATGACGAAATTCTGAGTCGGCTAAAAGCACCCCAGTAAGAAAAGCGCCTAGTGTCGTGCTAATTCCTAAAGTGTCCATAAGTAGCACAACAGCGAGAATAATAAATAACCCCACTGCGGTAATCAGTTCGGTCGCACCACTTTTTGCGACAAAACGAAAAAATGGACGCATCACATAACGACTAAATAGGAATAGTCCACTAAATGTTGCGATGATGGCAGCAAAATAAGCAATACCATGATGGGTAGATTCGGTTCCTGCCAAGAGGGGAATGACTGCTAGTAAAGGTATTGCTGCAATATCTTGGAACAGTAAAATTGAAAATGATTGTTGGCCATAAGTCGTATTGAGCTGTTGTTTTTCAGACAGAAGCTGTAATACAAAAGCCGTAGAAGATAGCGCAAGCGCAAAACCAATCACAAAGCTCGCAGCGAGGTGTTGTTGAAATAGCAGGAATATGGTGAGCATGAGAATTATGCCCGTAATCACCACTTGCAAACTTCCCATCACGAAAATAGAGTCACGCATTTCCCATAAGCGCTGTGGACGTAACTCTAAGCCAATCAGGAACATAAGTAAGATGACCCCAAACTCAGCCAATTCCATAATGGCTTCAGGGTCATGGGCAATATTTAAAACACTTGGGCCAAGAAGTATGCCCGTAAATAAATAACCTAAAACTGTTGCAATCCCCAAGCGTTTACCCAAAGGGACTAAAATCAGAGAAGCTCCAAGAAAAATAGTTGCTTGCAGTAGGAATGACATTCATTACCCCGAATGTATTGATCTTTTTAAGTGTAAAGCCAAAAAGGTTTCTTCACACCATGATATTCAAGTCATCTAACTAAATTCTTGCGGATCAACATCAATAGAGAGTCTGAGTTGATGCTGTCTTTGCGCATGGACCAACTGAGCCCACCATTGTCTTAAGTAAAAATGCAGACGAGCGCGGTCAGCAGACAAAATCACCATATGGGCGCGGTAACGTCCCGCTTTACGTTCCATTGGCGCGGGAATTGGCCCCCAGATATCAACAATATCACCTGCAATTTGACGAAGTTGCTCGGCAGCTTCATTTAAAAAATGCAAGGTATAATCGCGATCTTTCGATTCAGCGCGTATTAGTACGGCATAGCGATAAGGCGGCAGTAATGCAACTTTACGTTCAGCCAATGTTTGCTTTGCGACTGCCCGATAATCTTTTTCAATAAGCGTGGTCAATAAAGGGTGATCTGGCCTTAAAGTCTGTAAATAAACATGACCTTTATGTTCTCCACGACCTGCACGACCAGCCACTTGTACAATCAATTGAGCAGTACGCTCTGGCGCTCGTATATCGACACTCAATAAACCTGCATCAATATCTAAAATAGCAACCAAGGTCACATGCGGAAAATGGTGACCTTTTGCCAACATTTGCGTACCAAGCAAAATCGAAGGTTTATTTTGCTGAATGCGATCATAAATTTTTTGCCAGCTACCGACTCGGCTGGTGCTGTCACGATCGACCCGAATCACATCATGATCTGGAAATAATTCTTGTAAATGCTCTTCAACCTTGGCTGTGCCAGCACCTAAAGTTTTTAAACTCTTCTGCTGACATTCAGGGCAGTGGTCTGGCAAGCGATGAACCGTGCCGCAGTGGTGACAATGTAAATAAGAATAAGGCTGAGTGTGCAACGTAAAATGCGCATCACAATGCGGACAATTCGCTTGCCAACCACAACTTTCACAGACCAGAACAGGTGCATAACCACGTCGGTTTAAAAAAATTAAAACCTGTTCTTTTCTTGCTAGGGTATTTTTAATTTGCTCGATTAAAGGCTGGCTAATTCCATGCTGTTTTTTGACAATTTTAAGATCAATCAAATGCATTTTTGGTAAAAGCGCATGGCCTGCACGTTGGTTCAGCTGAAGTGCAGTTAACTTGCCAGTTTCGACTAAGTGATAGCTATCAATGCTTGGGGTTGCTGAACCTAAAAGAACAGGACAGCCTTGTAAATGTCCGCGGTAAAGCGCGACATCACGCGCATGGTAACGAAAGCCTTCTTGTTGTTTATAAGACAGATCGTGCTCTTCATCTAAAATGATAAGGCCCAAACGTGGCAGCGGGGTATAAATGGCTGAACGTGTTCCTAAAATAATAGAGGCTTTTCCAGTCTGTGCCTGTTGCCATGCTTGTAAGCGCTTCGAGTCATTTAAGCCCGAATGTAATAAAGCAATGTCGCAGTTAAAACGAGACTTAAAGCGCGAAATGGTTTGAGGGGTTAAACCAATTTCAGGAACTAACACCAATACTTGC
Source organism: Acinetobacter sp. 1566109 (assembly GCF_000582255.1). Taxonomy (NCBI): domain Bacteria; kingdom Pseudomonadati; phylum Pseudomonadota; class Gammaproteobacteria; order Moraxellales; family Moraxellaceae; genus Acinetobacter; species Acinetobacter sp. 1566109. Next base: position 68,133 of record NZ_JEYB01000012.1, read on the forward strand.
TTACCTTGCTTTAGCACTTCATGCATGATGTGCAGGTAAACTTCAGTTTTACCACTTCCCGTTAAACCATCTAACAAAAACGCTTGATATTGATGCTGTGCATTAAGGACGTGCTGAGTTGCTTTCTTTTGGTCTTCATTAAGCGTGAGTGGCATTTGAGCCAATTGTACGGGTGCTGGGCTAAAGTCATGTGGCTCAAGCGTACAGTCTACCAGTCCTTTCTTTTGCAGTGCTTTAAGTGTCGCAGTTTCTACACCACTCAAATTAAGAATATTTTCTGTAGTTCCGGCAGGGTGTAATTTTAAAATTTGATAAGCGTCTTGTTGTTTGATTGAGCGTTTTAGCAGAGCTTCAACATTGTCACATGGAATGATTTTCCATAAATGAAATAACACATCCATGGGTTTGCCCTGACGCAATAACGCAGGTAAAGCAGTTTGCATCACCTCACCAATCGGAAATTGGTAATATTGTGCTGACCATGTCAATAAATTTAAAACTTGTTCATCTAAAATAGGCTCATCATCTAAAAGTTCAGAAATGGCTTTAAGCTGAAAGTTACCTGTAAATGATTCTTGTGGGTCAACTTTTTCAGTAATGATACCAATCAGGTTTTGCCGTCCAAATGAAATTGCGACGCGTGAGCCTACTTGAGCCCGTTCATATTGTACTTTGGTGAGTGTATAGTCAAAAGTGTCGTACAGATGCACAGGTACGGCAACACGCACACGATAAACAACTGAATCAGGCTTTGGCGTTATGGTCATAGAGGCTCATTTCGTCAATTTTAAAAAACGGCATAGCGTCGTGAAGAGGACTTGGGTATTCTACACAGGCTATAGAATGAATATGAATGATTGCGTAGCATAGATGCAACAGCAGCGACTATTATTTTTGGAAAATTAGAACATTACCATGCCTGCATATCAATTTACTGCTATTGATGCTTCAGGGAAGCAGCAAAAGGGGGTGCTTGAAGGAGACTCAGCACGTCAGATTCGCCAACAATTACGCGATAAAGCATGGACTCCGATTAGCGTTGACCCTGTTGAACAAAAAGATAAGCATCAAAGCCACGGGTTATTCCAGAAAAAGTTTAGTGCTTATGATTTAGCACTGATGACCAGACAACTCTCCGTTTTGGTTGCTGCTGCAATTCCTCTAGAAGAAGCTTTACGCGCCGTGAGCAGACAAAGTGAAAAAGCACATGTACAAAATCTTTTACTCTCGGTTCGTTCAAGAGTATTAGAAGGGCACTCACTTGCGCAAGGCATGCAACAGTCAGGTCGTTTTCCTGACCTTTATATTGCAACGGTTGCAGCAGGTGAGCGTTCAGGTCATTTAGATCTCATTTTAGATCAGCTATCAGACTACACTGAGAACCGTTTTGCCATGCAAAAGAAAGTTCAAGGTGCCATGATTTACCCGATCATTTTAATGCTGATGTCATTTGGTATTGTGATGGGATTAATGACCTATGTGGTTCCAGAGATTGTAAAAACCTTCGATCAAAGCAAAGATGCCTTACCATGGATTACAGTCGCTTTAATGAAAGCGAGTGATTTTATTCGCCATGCGTGGGTCTTTATCATCCTTTTTGCTGTTATAGGCATTGTTGCATTTGTACGGTTTTTAAAAACAACGGCTGGTCATTATGCTTTTGATCGCTTAACACTCAAATTGCCATTATTCGGTAAACTGTCTCGTGGTATTAATGCTGCACGCTTTGCCAGTACTTTATCTATTTTGACTCGTTCGGGTGTGCCGTTGGTGGATGCTCTAAAAATTGGTGCTGCTGTGACCAATAACTGGGTCATCCGTGACTCTATTGCCCATGCTGCTGAGCGTGTTACCGAAGGTGGTAACTTGGGTACGCAATTGGAGCGCAGTGGTTATTTCCCACCAATGATGGTACAAATGATTCGAAGTGGTGAGGCATCAGGTGAGCTTGACCGTATGCTGGAACGTGCATCAACTATGCAAGACCGTGAGGTGACGACATTTATTTCAACCTTATTGGCATTACTTGAACCGCTTATGCTGGTATTAATGGCAAGCATTGTGTTGGTTATTGTAATTGCGGTTATGCTGCCAATCGTAAATATGAACAATATGATTTAATAACTTTGATATTAGAGATAATGATGAAGATGGTCATGAAACAAAAAGAGCACGTTAAGGATGCTCAAAAAACCTCAAGCGTAGCTTTCAGACTTTCGGCACGTTCGAGCGGTGCTCGAATCAAACGTGCCTCAGGCTTTACCCTTATTGAAGTCATGGTCGTGATTGTTATTTTAGGTGTGTTGGCGGCTTTAATTGTGCCGAACGTCATGGGTCGTAGTGAAAAAGCTAAAATCGATACCACTCAAATTACGTTGAAGGGGGTAGCGGGTGCTTTAGATCAGTACAAGCTCGATAACGGGCATTTCCCAACCATGCAAGAAGGTGGTTTAGATGCCCTCATTAACCAGCCTGCTACCGCAAAAAACTGGATGCCAGGTGGTTATGTGAAAGGTGGTTACCCTAAAGACAGTTGGAAAAATGATATTCAATATGTCATTCCTGGAAAAGATGGCCATCCTTTTGACCTATATTCATTTGGTGCAGACGGTAAAGAAGGTGGTGAAGGTAACGATGCCGATATTTATTACCAGCCTTAATTAAAATGTAAGAGAGATTATCGATTTGTTTAAAAAGATAAAACGATAATCCGAATTGATAATCTTTCTTAATCACAAAAATATAATAAATAATTGAAAATAAAATAATAAAGTTAATGTTTAATTTTGAGATTTAAAATAAGAATTATTCCCATATTTAATAGTTACAAGAAAGTTAAAATATAAGAGAAAATAAGCTATATATTTAAATAAAAGCTTTGCATAATAAATAAAAATCACTTTATAAACTTACAGGAGAGATTAAATGAAAGCATTTCTCGTACTTGATGAACTAAACCAGTTTCATTGGGCGATGCTTAAGTCTGTCCTATTGATTTTAGCTTTATTACCAATTGCTGAAGTTTCATTAAAACTATGGCTGAGTACAGAAGGTAGCAGCCAAATCATGATTGGCTTCTTTGCATTAAGTATTGTCAGTGCGTGGTTAATGGTGAGCTTCTTTACGGCATTAAAAGCGAGTGTATGGCAAGCTAAACAGATCTCTTCTAAATATGAGCAATTAGTTTTTAAAGCTTATCGTTATGTACCCATGGTCTTTTTATCAAGCTTAGTTGCTTATTTATCTCTGGAATTATCAATCGCTTTTTAATGATATTTTAAAACCAAATTTTTAAATAAAACGTAGATGCAGTATCTACGTTTTATTTTTTTGTTTAAGCAGGCTCAACCAATCGTGCTGTGATTTTACGAACGACAGGTAAGACTAAAAGCAGCGTTGGAAAAGCAATCAGCCACGAAATGACCCATGCGGACATCCAGACATTTATAGAAAAGTCTTCTAGTCCTAAACTTCGTAAAGTGCTGACCATGGACACTACAAAAGTCATAATGATGGATAGAAGAAAAGGTAAAACAATAGCTGTATAACGACTTGGAAGTTTCTTAAAATTATAGAAAGTTTTTTGGTTTTCCATTTTGACTCCGTAAACCAACAAACGCCCGCGCCATTCAAAATATAAAAATATTTTGAATAAATAGCTCCAAGCCTTGTTGGAGGTATGTTGGAACGTTGATTGACGTAAACGTTTACGGCTTTTGAATCAGCGGACTTAATTTAACATGGAATTTTCAAATTAAATATAAATAATTTATTTTTTTATATTGTGTATTTTTGATTTGAAGATTTAAGAATATGAGAAATACAAGTGGAACAGATCGATTGGAATGATTTTTTAAAAGTAGAACTTCGCGTTGGTAAAATTATTCAAGCTGAGGTTTTTGAAAAAGCGCGTAAACCTGCCTATATTTTGCATGTAGATTTTGGTGAAGAGTTAGGGGTACGTAAATCGAGTGCTCAGATTACTAAACTTTATCAACCACAAGATTTGATTGGTAAATTAGTGGTTGCTGTCGTGAATTTTCCTAAGAAACAAATTGGTCCTATTCAGTCAGAATGCTTAGTGACAGGGTTTCATAACGCAGATGGGGATGTTGCACTTTGTATCCCAGAGTTTGAAGTTCCTCTGGGTACAAAGCTATTATAACTTAGCGACGTGATTTAAAAGACACATCAACTTGACGTGGACGATAGATCCAACCTAAAACCAGCAGTAATACCGCAAATCCTAAAATTGGATAATCACCTAAACGGTTATAGAGAGTTTGGCCTTGCATGGCAGGTAAATCGCCTCTCAAGACAAATTCTTTATCGAGCGGTGCTTTTTCAGTGATATGACCATTTTGATCGATAAACGCTGTTACACCTGTGTTGGTTGCACGAATAAACCAGCGACCATTTTCTTTTGCACGCATCTGCACCATTTGTAAATGTTGCCATGGGCCAGCAGTACCTGTAAACCAAGCATCATTAGATACAGTCACCAAGAAGTCGCTGTCTTCTGCATTACGGCGTGTCAGGTTTGGATATGCCACTTCATAACAAATTGCAGCCGCAAGCGCATGCCCTTTAATTAAAAGTGGTTTCTGGTTGCTCTCGCCACGTGTAAAACCGCTCATGCTAATGTCATTTTGCATGGCAGGTAAAACCCATGACAGTAAACCTGACAATGGAATATATTCGCCAAACGGCACAAGACGCTGTTTTTTATAGAGACCGCTTGAGTCGCTACCAGAAGCCATAATGCTGTTGTAATACTGAGGACTACCAACTTGATGTGATTTCGCGACATCCCAATAAGGAATGCCAGTTACCCAAGCTGTATGGTTCTTTTTCGCTTGCGCATCCATGGCATCCAAAAACGGTTCAATGTCGGTTTGGAAGAGCGGAATTGAAGACTCAGGCCATACAATTAAGTCACGGCCCCATTCAGATTGAGTCAAACCTGCATAAATTTCTAATGTTCTAACTTGATATTCAGTTAGCCATTTTAAATCTTGTGGAATGTTACCTTGAATGAGCGAAACGCTCAGTGGTTTAGTCGCTTTAGGTTTTACAAACTGAATATATGATGCTCCCCATGCGCCCAAAACCAATAGGGCAGCAGGGATAACCCAGAAAATACGTTTACGTAGAACTTCGACTAAAGCACACGCTAGTACAATTGCCACGAAGGAAATTGCATAAATACCAAATAGCGGCGCATAACCATCGAGTAGGCGTTCGGTAAAAGCGTACCCTACAAATAGCCACGGGAAACCCGTAAATACCCATGTTTTAGCCCACTCAAAAACAATCCAGAGAGGTGCGAAAGTCAGGGGTGTTTCTGGGAAGAAACGTCGATAAACCCAAGTTTGAAATGCTGTAAATAAGCCCATCACAAGAGCCATAACAGCAATCATACATACGCTTAGAAACGCATTGGTATCGCCGTATACATGGATAGACGTGTAGAGCCAAAAAGCTCCTACAAACCATAAACCAAAACCATAGCTCCAGCCAATCGCAAAAGCCTGTTTGGCTGAGCGTTTATGCAATGTTGCATAGAGTAGGGCAGGAGACAAAATTGCCAGCCACCACCAATAATAAGGTGCCAGTGCAAAACTAAACACAGCACCTGAAAATAAAGCAATGAGCAATGGAAAAATTAAAGGAAGCTGTTTTTGTTGTTGCGAAGAATCTAACAGCTTTTCAAAGTATGCTCTCATTGACGTACAGCTCGAATCAGATGAATAGTGCGGGCATCTGCTTCAACAATCGTAAATAACCACTTTCCAAGTTCAACAGTCTGACCTTGTAAATCACTGACTAAACCAATTTCTTGAAGCAATAAACCGCCGACAGTTTCTACTTCATCGTCAGAAAAATCAGCATCTAAAACAGTGTTGAAGTGTTCAATTGGTGTAAGTGCTTGCACCATCCATGCATTCGCTACAGTGTGGTCACTATCTGGAACAATGTACTGTGCATCTTCATCAGCAGTATCATGTTCGTCTTCAATTTCACCCACGATCTCTTCAAGAATATCTTCAAGCGTAACAAGCCCTGCCGTTGAACCATATTCATCAATCACAATCGCGATATGGGTCTGGGTATGCTTAAGCATACGAAGAACTTGATCTGAACGAGCGCTTTCAGGCACAAATAATGGCTGGCGCATAAGCGAGCCAATATCTAATTTGGTATTTGGTTCAGTCAAAAATGGCAGTAAATCTTTTGCCAGTAATATACCGACAACATTATCGGGTTGGTCAGCCGAGAAAACTGGAAAACGTGAGTGAGCAGACTCAACCAATACATGAAGAATATCAAGTAACTGATCATCTTCTTGCATACTGATCATTGCTGTTCGCGGCGTCATGACTTCACGAATTTTTGTAGCAGGAAGGTCAAGAACACCTTCTAGCATGGCAACAGTATCAGGTTCTAAAAAACGACGTGAATTTTGGACTAGTTTTAATAATTCATCTCGGGTTTCGGGCGCTGTACCTAACCACTTTCGTAAGCCTCGCATTCCCCACGACGGACTCGGTTCCTCTTGCATGATCTTTCCTAAAGACTCAATGTATCAAATGAATACAATGATCATACCGAAGAAAAGGCCCTTATGCATCTATAAAACAAAGTAAAAGACAAAACACATATTGTTATGTAAACACCAGTTACAGTTCATAAGTCCGTGATCGGTTTATGCTAAAATGTGAAAATTCTATTTGTTCGAGTTAGTTATGTCAGAACAACCTATTTCACCTACTGTACAACTCAATACACGTGGTTTACGTTGTCCGGAACCTGTCATGATGTTGCATCAAGCCATTCGTAAATCTAAATCTGGAGACGTGGTTGAGGTCTTCGCAACAGACAATTCGACTTCGTGGGATATACCTAAATTTTGTATGCACTTGGGTCACGAATTGCTTTTGCAAGAAGAACGCTTAGATGAAAATGGTCATAAAGAATTTCATTACTTGGTGAAAAAGGGCTAAAGCAAATATTTAAAGCTTTAGCTCCATGTTCTTGAATCTAATAAAAATTAAAACAGTGAATACACTTCATTTCAGGACGTAAAGATGAAAAGTTCTCATCTATGCTTAGGGTTTGCTGCTTGCGCCTTATTTAGTTCAATCGCATATGCAAAAACCTGTGAAACTCCTATACAAACTATGAATGTCGCAGGTTTAAAGGTTGGGCAAAATATTCGTGAGTTTCAAAAGCTTCACCCTACAGTAAAACAAGTGGTGTTAGGAGGAGATAGTTACCATTTAGAGTTTGCCGATGGGGTTGATCCCCAGATCAAAAAAACAGGCGTCACTGGAATTGGTCATATTGCTTATGATCTAGATACCGGAATGATCACTTCCTTTAGTTTGAGTTTTCTTAATGGCCCTATGGCAAGTTATGAGACGGACTTAGATCTTTTTAAAAGTAGAATTCTTAACAAATTTAAGGTTCCCCAAAAAGGTTGGGTGCAAAAGGATAATAAATATATCTATCAATGTGATGATTATCGAATTGAGATTCATCAGGACTATGGTGCTGCACATACAGCCATTGGGCCAACAGTTATGGTATTTGGTAAAAAATCGAAGATATTCTAATAAAAAAACTCCCCTCAAATGAGGGGAGTTTTTTAAGGAATTACATATTTGGATAGTTTGGACCACCGCCGCCTTCAGGCGTTACCCATGTGATGTTTTGAGATGGGTCTTTAATGTCACAAGTCTTACAGTGAACACAGTTTGCTGCGTTAATCTGGAAGCGTTTAGAGCCATCATCATTTTCCATGATTTCATAAACACCAGCAGGACAGTAGCGCTGTGCAGGCTCATCCCATTTTGGTAAGTTTACGTTCACTGGAATTGAAGGATCAGTAAGCTTCAAGTGAGCTGGCTGGTTTTCTTCATGTACAGTGTTTGAGATAAACACCGAAGATAAACGGTCAAATGTAAGCTTGCCATCTGGTTTTGGATAGTTTGGCTTGAAGCTGGTTGCATCAACTGTTTTCAATACAGCAAAGTCTTGCTTCAAGTCATGTAAAGTGAATGGCACTTTAAAGACGTTTTGGTCGATAAAGTTAAATGCACCACCAATCCATTGACCAAATTTATGCATTGCTGGGCCAAAGTTACGAGAGTTATAAAGCTCTTCTTTTAACCAGCTGTTGTTAAATTTGTCAGTGTATGAAGTTAATTCTTTAACGAATAAATCTTCACCTTCAGTAACACGAGCAATCGCAAGATCACCGCCTTTTTCTACACCAGCAGCAATCGCTTCAAATACAGCCTCACCACATAACATGCCTGATTTCATGGCAGTGTGTGAGCCTTTGATTTTTGCAAAGTTTAAGAAACCTGCGTCATCACCAATTAAGCAACCACCTGGGAAAGTCAATTTAGGCAATGAGTTGAAGCCGCCTTTCACTACAGCACGCGCGCCGTAAGAAATACGCTTACCACCTTCTAAATATTGTTTAATGAGTGGGTGAGTTTTCCAGCGCTGCATTTCCATGAATGGATACATGTATGGATTTTCATAAGACAAGTCCACGATCATACCCAAAGTCACTTGGTTGTTTTCAGCGTGGTATAACCACCAACCCCCAGAAGAACCAGTTTCAGCCAATGGCCAACCAGCACCGTGCATCACTAAGCCCGGTTTATGTTTTGCTGGGTCAATTTCCCAAAGTTCTTTAATCCCGATACCGTAGTGCTGAGGGTCAGCATCTTTATCAAGATTGTATTTTGCAATCAGGCGTTTACCTAAGTGACCACGGCAACCTTCAGCAAAGAGGGTGTATTTAGCGTGAAGCTCATAACCTGGAGTAAAGTTATGCGTTGGTTCGCCATCTTTACCAATACCCATGTCACCAGTTTGAATACCTTTTACAGTACCGTCTTCATGGTAAAGCACTTCAGATGCAGCAAAGCCAGGGAAGATAGAAACTTCTAATTCTTCAGCTTTTTGACCTAACCAACGAACCACGTTACCTAATGAAATAACATAGTTACCGTCATTGTGCATGGTTTTAGGAACCATCCAGTGAGGTGCTTCTTTAGACGTAGTTTCTGAAAGCAAGAAGAAAGTTTTGTCTTCAGTTACAGGTACATTAAGAGGCGCGCCTTCTTCTTTCCAGTTCGGGAAAAGTTCATTAATAGCACGTGGTTCAAGTACAGCACCAGATAAGATATGCGCACCTACTTCAGAGCCTTTTTCAACTACACAAACTGAAAGATCGGGTAAGTTATTCTCAATCGCTAATTGACGGATCTTAATCGCAGCAGATAGACCTGCAGGTCCTGCACCTACGATGACAACGTCAAACTCCATCGATTCGCGTTCGATGTGTTCCATGTAGGACTCCTCAATACTTAAAGGTGGCAACCGTAATGTCAGATCATCCGGTGCTGCCGTGAGTTTTAATCCATAGGCGCAAATATGCTATTGTGCCTTTTATCGTTTTGGCTAGTATAGTTTTAAACCATGATCTAGCCAATTGGCTGAGTCGTCATATTTTCTCGTCAGCAAGGCATAAACTATGGTAAATCAAAATAATTCCCCATCGGATATGGGAAAAATACCGTTATCTGATGATAAAAACTTAATGAACATTGCACAATACTTAAAAGGTGTACAGCAAAGTCACAAAAGGTCAATCCCACCTTTAGAGCAATGGCATCCAAAGCATTGCGGTAAAATGGATTTAACGGTTAAAGCCAATGGAGAATGGTGGCACGAAGGTCAATTAATCAAGCGCCAAGCTCTATTGGATTTGTTTACCAAAGTCCTATGGAAAGAAGAGGGTAAATTCTACCTGAAAACCCCTGTAGAACAAATTGAAATCGAAGTTGAAGATGAACCTTTATTGGTCAATCAAGTCGATCAGGTTGAAATTTCAGGTGATCAGTTTTTGCAACTGACTACCACCAATCAAGATGTGATTTTAGTTGATGCAGAACACCCGATTTTTATGCGCGAATATGCAGGAGAATTACGCCCATACGTGCATGTCCGATTTGGTATTAATGCACTTATTCAACGCCAAGCTTTTTATCATCTCGTGAACTACGGAGTGTTGGTTGAAAATGATAAAGGCGAAACCATTTTGCAGTTAAAAAGTGGTAATTTGCACTTGCAATTAGGCACTTGAGGTTTAAGCTTTATAGAGTGAAATTTTCCGACACTCTCTAGTACTGCCATGACAGCCATACAGCCTTTATTTACAGAATTAGAATCTATGCCTAAAGCATCGGCAGATGCCCCAATTGGTATTTTTGATTCGGGAATTGGTGGAATGTCGGTTGCAGCAGAAATTGCCAGATATTTGCCAAACGAACATATTGTGTATTATGCCGATACAGCCTATGTTCCTTATGGCCCTCGTTCTGATGAAGAAATTAGAGAGCTTACCGCTCGCGCTGTCGACTGGTTATACCGCCAAGGTTGTAAAATTGCAGTCGTGGCATGTAATACTGCCTCTGCATTTAGTCTTGATCATTTACGTGAACATTATGGTGAGCACTTTCCGATTGTTGGTTTAGTACCGGCATTAAAACCTGCTGTATTACAAACACGTTCTAAAGTAGTTGCAGTGTTGGCAACGCCTGCTACTTTTCGTGGGCAACTCATTAAAGATGTTGTGGAAAAATTTGCTGTTCCAGCGGGTGTTAAAGTCATGACTTTAACCAATCTGGAGCTTGTTCCTTGTGTAGAAGCAGGACAGCAAATGAGTCCTGTTTGTTTAAATGCATTAAAAGAGGTTTTACAGCCTGCAGCCGATCAAGGGGCTGACTATTTAGTACTCGGTTGTACACATTATCCGTTCTTAAATGAAGCAATTCATCATCTTTTTGATAACCAATTCACACTGGTTGATTCGGGATTGGCAGTTGCCCGACAAACAGCCCGTATTTTAATAAAAAATGAGTTATTATGTGACCAAATACGTCAGAATGTTGCACGTATTGAATGTTATGTAAGTGGTAATAATGCAGAAGCATTGCAACCTGTTTTACAGAATATGATTCCACAAGAATTGACATGGACGCTACACAATCTGAGTTGAGCTCTGTTGTAGGCATTCAGAAGAAAGCGTTTTTTTATATTTATTTTTCTTATTTGGGGCGGTTCATAATCTTGGCTTATTTGGGCCATATTAAGATTATGGGGCGATAAGGGTATTGTTATGCTCGATACACGCTATCAGATTTTTATTTCAACGTCAGGTCGCGAGATGCAACCTGAACGTATGGTTCTCTCTCAAACATTAGTCAGTATGGGTTTTTTTGCTTGGGGTTTAGAGTATAGAAGTCCTTTAACTACAACACTTGCCCGTCGGCAAATTGATGAATCTGATTATGTTGTTTTACTGTTAGGTAGCCAGTATGGTGAGCAATCCATTTCTGGTGCTAGCTACTTTGCTTTAGAGTATGAATATGCTTTAAGTCGAGCTAAACCTATTGTGGTATTTATGCATGAACAACCTGAAAGCAGGGATATGCATTTACAAGAGGCTCATCCGCAGCTTAAAGAAAAATTTCTCGCATTTAGAAAAAAACTATTACATGAAGCTCACCACGTATTTTACTTTAAAAGCCCACGTGATTTAGAGCTAGCTGTCCGTTTAAATATACCTTTAATGGTTGAACAACATGTGGGACAGGGCTGGGTTCCTGCACGTCAAGCGCATCAGTTAGAAGATGAAATTAATCGGTTAAAAAGTAAAGTTTTACAGTTAGAACAACAACTCACAGAGTCATCAACTCCAACTAATGAAGTGGCTCCGCAAGATGTTTTTGCGTTTGAATATCAGATTCAAGCTTTTCAAGATGGTAACTTTAAGGAGCTTAAGCGCCAGAGACAAATGACTTGGTCACAACTTTTAAGTATTTTGGCTAAACATTTTGAGACAGCCATGCCAGAAGAAAACTTTGGAACTTGTCTCAATGAGTATCTCAATCATGCTGGGCTAGAAGATGCTCGTCAGGAGCTGCCAAGAGCACATGCAGTGGCTGGTGCACAGATTAATCATAAGGCGCTATTCCGCATTAAAAATCAAATGCAATCACAAGGCTGGATTGTTCCAACCAAGACTGATCAACAACATAACTTATGGAAGGTAACGACAAAAGCGCAAAAGCTCTTGCTGAGTTATAAATGGAACCATCGGGTGACTCGATTAAAAGCTTAGAGCAATTCAATTTAGATATGACCATGAAAACTGTTACATTAGTGTCATAAGATGAACTGAAAGGCATTTGCGCATGTCGTTTGAACAAAAACCGAAAGTTACTGTCATTTTAGCGAATTTAGGCACACCGGATGAGGCAACTGTCCCAGCGGTGCGCCGTTTTTTAAAGCAGTTCTTATCTGATCCACGTGTGATTGAAATTCCAAAATTCATTTGGTGGATTATTTTGAATCTGTTTGTTTTGCCTTTTCGCCCAAAAAGAGTAGCGCATGCCTATGCTTCGGTATGGTCTACCGATTCACCAATGCGTGAAATTGTGTTTGAGCAAACAAAACGTGTGCAGGCTTATTTAGAGCGTGAAAATAAACAGTTTGATTTAACTGTATTGCCCGCTATGACTTATGGTAATCCGGGTATTGATACAGTTTTAGAAAAACTAGCAGCTCATCCACAAGAGCATGTCGTTTTATTGCCTTTATTTCCTCAGTATTCTGCCACATCGACAGCACCGTTATACGACGCATTTGCTAAGTGGATTCCTACTCAGCGCAATTTGCCGGGTTTGACCATTATTAAAGACTACTATCAGCACCCAATGTTTATTCAAGCACTGGCAGAAAGTGTTTTAGCTTATCAAGCACAGCATGGTAAGCCTGAAAAACTATTGATGTCATTTCATGGTATTCCACAGCCTTATGCAGACAAAGGTGATCCTTATGCAGACCGTTGTCGCATTACTGCAAAGTTAGTCGCTGAAGCTTTGCATTTAAAAGATGATGAATGGGCAATTAGCTTCCAATCACGTTTTGGAAAACAAGAATGGGTGAAACCTTATACCGACCAGCTTTTACAAGATTGGGCAAAGCAAGGTGTTAAGTCAGTTCAGGTTTTAAGTCCTGCTTTTTCTGCTGACTGTTTAGAAACGCTTGAAGAGTTAGCGATTCAAAATGCTGAACTATTTCAACAAGCAGGTGGCGGAAGCTATGCTTACATTCCCGCTTTAAATAGTGATCAGGCTCATATTGATTTGCTTGCAGGTTTAGTTCAGGCTAATCTTGATGCCCTTACCCATACCTTAGCCCACCGTTAATTGCGTTTTAGCCAGAGGTTCTTATGCTGCAAGTCAAAATTGTTCCAGTTACTGCTTTTGCTCAAAATTGTTCCCTTGTTTGGGACAGTGAAACAAAAGAAGCAGTTTTGATTGATGCAGGCGGTGACGCTGCTGTTTTGAAGAAAGAAGTAGAAGCCTTAGGTTTAAAAGTAAAGGCGTTATGGCTGACTCATGGGCATTTAGATCACGCAGGGGCAGTGGGTGAACTCGCACAAGAATGGAGTGTCCCTGTTGTTGGCCCACATAAAGAAGATCAGTTCTGGCTAGATATGATTCAGGAAGTTTCAGCACGTTATGGCTTTCCAATTCCACAGCCAGTAAAAGTTGATCAATGGCTTGAAGGCGGCGAAGTGCTCAAACTGGGTGAAGATGAGTTTGAGGTGCGTTTTGCACCAGGACATACACCAGGGCATGTCATGTTCTATAACAAGAATCATGGCTTACTCTGGACTGGTGATGTCCTGTTTAAAGGCTCAATAGGAAGAACAGACTTTCCACGTGGGAACCATGAGCAACTTATTGAATCGATTCAACGCGAATGCTTTAGCTTGCCAGATCAAACCCAGTTTATTTCAGGTCATGGTCCAATGAGTACCATTGGCTATGAAAAAAAATTTAACCCGTTTGTCGCAGGTAAAGCGGGTTAATCCTCATAATCATCTTCATGCTGACTACCCTTGTTTTGCTGAGGAGCATCTTGGGTAGGCAGTCTATATTCATCGTTTGCCCAAGCGCCTAAATCAATGAGTTTACAACGTTCAGAACAAAATGGACGAAATTCATTGCCTTCCCAAACACTTGGTTCACCACAACGTGGGCAGGGGAATGTACGTGGCATAAAGCGATATCCTCAAAGTGACGAGAAATAGATTAGGCAAAAGTCAGGTGACTTGTTAGACTTGTGCCGATTTTTATTTAGTTTGATGTGATTATGCAGATTCGTCAATTTCAAGCACAACGTATGCAAGCGCCTCGCGATTTTACCCCAATTGAAAATACTCCAATTTGTGTAGAAATTGGAGCGGGCAAAGGTAAACATGCTTTGCTTCTTAGCGGACAACAACCGCAGCATACGTTATATGCGATTGAACGAACCCGCGAAAAATTCTTGGCAATGCAAAAGCAGCATGGTTTAGAACCACGAGAAAATCTGGTACCTGTACATGCAGATGCTTTACCTTGGGTGGTACATGCTTTACACCCTGCCCAAGTTGAACATTTTTTTATTCTCTATCCCAACCCAGAACCTCATAATCCAGCACAGCGCTGGTTGAACATGCCATTTTTTGAGTTCTTAATTTCGCGTCTGCAAACAGGTGGAACCATTACTCTGGCAAGTAATATTCCTGAATATATTGAAGAAGCTGAACAACAGTTATTAAACGTGTGGAAGCTGCCTTACCAAAAAGAAAAAATTGCAAAAACCTCTGCACGTACTCATTTTGAAATTAAATACTTAGAGCGTGGCGAGCTTTGCCAGCAGCTCATTATGACCAAGCCTGAAGGTTATAAAACTCGATTTGATGAGTTTGCACCCCTGCAAGGGCAAACACATGTCGAATAAGCGGATTGCCATTATTGGTGCGGGTCCGGCTGGTTTAATGGCAGCTGAGGTACTGAGCCAGTATGCTTATGAGATTGATGTTTTTGAGCAAAAACCTTCGGCTGCGCGTAAGTTTTTGATGGCAGGTAAAACAGGGCTAAATATCTCACATGCTGAACCTTTAGCCCAGTTCATTGAACGTTATGACCATGCAGAATGGCTCAAGCCGTGGGTTGAAAAATGGGATGCAGTCTGGATTCAGAACTGGATGAAAAGCCTGGGAATAGACTCGTATGTAGGTAGTTCCGGTCGTATTTTCCCTGTTGAAATGAAAGCGGCTCCTTTACTTCGTGCTTGGTTAAAACGTTTAGCAGAACAGCAAGTTAAATTCTTTTATCGTCATCGTTGTATTAATTTGCAAGGTACAAAAGTGACTTTAGAAAACCAAAATAATCAAAGCACTGAAACTTTTACCCAACAATATGATGCAGTGGTATTAGCATGCGGGGCGGTGTCTTGGTCTCAATTGGGTAGTGATGGCGCTTGGCAAAAATGGATGGATCAATCCAGTATCGAACCTTTTCAAGCGAGTAACGCAGGGGTATTGCACACTTGGTCAGCTTTTATGGAAAGTTGTTTTGGGGCACCTTTAAAGCGTATCAATGCGTGGGTTGAAGCTAACCAAGTTACTCATGGTGATATTGTGATTACTCGCTACGGTTTAGAAAGTGGTGTCATTTATAAACTTGGACGAGCTTTAAGAGAACAACAAAAACAAGGAAAAAGTTTAAATCTATTTTTAGATTTATTGCCAGATGTAGAGCTTACACAGTTAGTTAAAAAGTTACAGGCTAGCAAAAAACAATCGCTTACTAATATCTGGCGTAAAGCAGGCTTAGACACATCTAAAATTAACTTAATTAGAGAAGTTGTAGATAAATCGCTATGGAGCCAACCAGAGGCTATGGCTCAGCAAATTAAAGCACTTCAAATTAAGTTAGATGGTTTTAGACCGATTGAAGAAGCAATTAGTTGTGCTGGTGGTGTCAAGCAAGATGCATTAACTGAAAGTTTAGAGCTGAAACAAACTTCAGGTGTTTTTTGCTGTGGCGAAATGCTGGATTGGGATGCTCCTACAGGGGGATATTTGCTGACAGCATGCTTTGCTACGGGCCGAGCAGCTGGTGAAGGTGTGCATTCATTCTTAGAAAAATAACAGCGAATTTGGTGCTATGTTTGATATGTGAAAAGTGTTATTTTTGAGCGATCAATAATAATAGGATTTATGAGAACATGTCTCAGACATCACCAGTTTATCAAGGAAGTTGTTTATGTCAGGGTATCCGCTATGAAATTAAAGGCGGTATCGGAGATATTATTCAGTGTCATTGCCAACGCTGTCGGAAAGCCAATGGAACAGCATTTGCCACGAATGCTCCTGTCAACAGTGCAGATTTTAAAATTACACAAGGTGAAGACCTCGTCAAAAAATTTGCTGTGAACGGTGTGTACCGTTGGTTTTGTAGTGAATGTGGTTCACCGCTTATTAGCTCGCGTGATGCCCAACCTGAACTGTATCGTTTAAGAATTGGGACACTAGATACACCATTAGACCAAAAGCCGACAATGCATATTTTTGCTGCTTCAAAAGCAGAGTGGGAAAGCATTTGTGACGATTTACCACAATACGATGAACGTCCATGATTTAAAAAGTATGTTTAAATCAAATTTTAGATGATCTAATATACTTAAAACAGGGAGATGGCATTCCTCCCTTGAAAAACCGCCGTATTGGCTAATGATGCCTACGTTACCCTCATGTATTTATATCGCTGGGTACGTAGGTTATTGCGTACTCTGCCTATTTTTGGAGTACGCCATGTCACGTTTCCCATCATTTTTATTTGCTCTTTTAGCATCTTACTAAAGGGGTGGTTCTATGTATTATCCTTTACTTTCAATTGCTTTAGGCTCAGTTCTGGGGGCGTGGTTGCGTTGGTTTTTAGGTTTAAAACTCAACCCAATTTATCCGCAAATTCCACTGGGTACTGTTACTGTTAATTTGGTCGGTGGCTTTATTATTGGTTTTGCGATGGCTTATTTTGCTCATAGTGATTTGAGCCCGAATTATAAGCTTTTTGTGATTACTGGTTTTTGTGGAGCTTTAACCACCTTTTCAACGTTCTCGATTGAGATTGTGACTTTATTGCAAAGTGGTAAGTGGGGAATGGCGATGTTGGCGATTTCTATTCATTTAATTGGGTCTTTAATTTTTACGTGTTTGGGATTGGCGACTTATTATTGGGTAGCGGGACATTGAGTATTTGTTCTGGCTGAAATGTTTACTGCGGAGTCTTTTCAATAAAGTTTTATGTCTGGATTAGCCGTCGGCTCGACCTACTTTTGTTTCGGCAAAAGTAGGCAAAACCATTTTCATCAACAGAACCTGTTATCTGTTTACAATTATCCAATATGTCGCAGAAACATTATATTGCTGATTTGAGTCAGGCTGTTGATGATTTTCCGAGTATCCAATGTAAGAGATTAATCAAATAGTTTAATTAATAATTAGTCATTTACTATCGTGACAGACGGCAGGGATGCCGTCGTTTCGCTGTGCTACATGGATGTAGCATCAGCGGGACAAAGGATTTTTGTTACTTTTCATCCTTGAAAAGTAAGGTTAGCCTATATAATCCATCTTTTGGATATCACTTCCATTTAAGGCAGTGCTCATAATAAAAATTAAGACGTTTCTATTATTTATTTAAATCTATTATTTTTCAGTTAAAGCCTGACCTTCAAACTTCACACCATCCCAACCATTTTGCATAAACTGACGAATATTTTGGTGGTCAGTTCCCTCTGGGGTAGCCAATACAGATGCATAGTGCTCTGCAAATAAACTTAAAGTTTGTGCTTGGTCTAAACCTTGTAACTTGGCAAAAGAGAAAACTTTTGCACTGCCTTGATTTTCAGTTGCAGCGTTATGCTGTGCGCCATTTTGAAAAGCTGTGGGAGTATGTTGGTAACGTGCTTCAATATGAGCTAAAACATCTGAAAATTTTGCTGTGCCTGCTTGTAATTGGGCAAATAACTCTTGTGCCATAATCTTAAACTTCCTATCAAATGGGGCTTAAGCATAGCATTGAATACACGTTTTGAAAGTGCGGGCACTATAAAAAAAGATGGGATGTTGAAATAATAAGAAGCGTTTTTAGCCAAATTGTGGATAAGTTTTGGTTTATACACACCTTAGAAAATCATTGAAAAAATGTACATAAAAAAAGAAGCCTAAGTGGAGGAGATGAGTCTTAGGCTTCCAATGATTTTAGTGTATTGGTCAAAACTTAACGTAAGATTAACTCTTACGATTGAAGCGAGCGAAGCGTTTGTTAAAGCTTGCAACACGGCCTTCATTACTTGCTTGACGTACTTCACCTGTATAGAACGGATGTGAAGCACTTGAAATATCAAGAGTCACATAAGGATAGACTTGTCCTTGATATTCCTTAGTTTGTTTAGTTTGAATGGTACTACCAATTAAAAAGTACACGTCTGCATTGGTGTCATGAAATAACACTTGTTGATAAGCAGGATGAATATCTTTACGCATGAGAGATTGTCCTAAATTATTTTTGATTAAAGAAATGTTATAACATAACAATAAATAAGTCAATGTAACCTCCGAAAGGTTACATTGATCAGTTCATTGAATTAGTTAGAAGGCGGAACAAGTTCTTCAAATAAATCATTCAGGTTGTCATGTACTTTTAAATGAATGAGGTTCCAGTAGTGTCCTGAAATGGTTCTATTAACCATTAATGTATCTGGTGAAGGTTTAAAGACATCCCAATATTTTAAAGACTTTTTCACGAGTAACATGCCATCATGATGGGATGAATTCTCTGCAAAATCATAGGTTGTGGTAAGCGGACGCAATAACACTTCAATCCAGAGTTTATAAAGATCGCTCGGGAATTTACCTTTTTCGGTCAAAGAGTGCAGAGCAAGTAATTCGGTTTCAATAAGATCAATATCTTCATGACGAGCTGCATTCACCAGTCGTTTGAAACTGTAAACAATTTCATTGGAAAGTGTTTTAACACTGCCATAGTCATAAATAATGACACTGCCATCTTGGCGGAAGGCAAAGTTACCCGGATGTGGGTCACAGTGAAAACGTTTTAAAAAGAACATTTCCTGACCTAAAGCGCGGATTAAACGTCGGCCAATTGTATTTCGAATTTCGATAGGCCAAGAACTAGCAGTTTCAATGCTGTCACCTTGTTCAAGGCTTAAGGTCAAAATACGTCTTGAAGAGTAATCTTTATAAACAGTCGGTATGATGATTTTGTCATCTAACTTGCTATGAAAAGTTTTAAAGACTTCAAGATTTTGAGCTTCGATTTCATAGTTAAGCTCTGCTGATAGACTATCTTGAATCTCTGCAAAAAGCTGATCTTGCAGTTTTTTATCAATCTTAAGTACACCCATTAAGCGTAGTGCTAAACGTACTTGTTTTAAGTCACTTTCGCAGGCTTCATCAACACCGGGATATTGAACCTTAACCACAACTTGTTCACCATTTGGCAAAACTGCTTTGTGAACTTGTCCAATCGAGGCAGCAGCAAAAGGCTGTTCATCAAAAGATTTAAAGGCAGCGTTGAGCGGTTTTCCAAGCTCACGTTCAACTTGTTGTTGAATTGCTGCAAAAGGCATGGCTGGAGCTTGGCGTTGTAGTTTTGATATTGCTTTAGCAACTTCTGGTGGGAAGATATCTTTATACTGCGATGCAATTTGCCCAACTTTCATGACAGCACCTTTCATTTCGCCTAAGGTGTCTGCAATCTGTAGACCGATATCTTGAAACAATTTAGTTTTTGCAGCCAGTTTCTGTTCTTCATCCGCAGTCAGGTTTCGAATCGAGTTAGAAACGGTTTTTGTTGCAATGCTCGCGGTCATTCCTGCAAGTTTCATAAATCGTTTGCCAGGTGAACTTGCATTCTTTGCCATATCTTCGATACCTCGTTGACTACAACATAATATTGTCTAGTTTTGATCATAGGTGACAAAACTTAAAAAGCCTATATGAAATTGTTTATCGCATGTAAGAAAATTTTCGAAAAACAAAACGTTATTTTTAAAGTAAAAAATGTGAAAAGCTTTTCAAAATTCATTTCATAAACAAAGCTTTAATATCTATAAAGTCGCTGTTTTTTTAATGCTAAGGTGAAGGACATGTTAAATAAGAAATAGAGACAATAAAAGTTATGACCAGTCTAAATTCGTCCTATGGGCGCTCTCAAGCGGTTCCTTTATCTGTATTCGAGCAGTCGAAAGATGCACATATTATTCGTTCTGATGAGGAGGCAATTGAGATTGCCAAGCAACTTGCTCAAGAGTTTGCACAAGAGGCATCTGAACGTGATAGAGAACGCCGTTTACCCTTAAATGAAATTCAGCAGTTCTCACAAAGCGGCCTGTGGGCTATTACAGTACCTAAGCAATTTGGTGGCGCACAAGTCAAGTATCGAACTTTAGCGGAAGTGAGCAAAACAATTGCAAGTGTCGATCCTTCTCTTGCTCAACTGCCCCAAAACCACTTGGCTTTTATTGAACATTTAAGGCTAGATGCGAAACCTGAACAGCAACAATTCTTTTTTAACTTGGTGTTAAGAGGAATTCGTTTTGGTAATGCATTTTCCGAAAAACACAGTAAAACAGTAGCGGAGCTCACAACTAAACTTGAAAAGACCGAACATGGTTATGAAATTAATGGCAAAAAATTCTTTGCAACGGGTGCTTTGCTTGCCCACTGGATTCCAATTGTTGCTGTAAATGAACAGGGGCAACCTTATGCTGCACTGGTGCCACGTGAAACATCTGGGGTCAATATTATTAATGACTGGTCTGGTTTTGGACAACGTACCACGGCTAGCGGTACGGTAGAGCTGAATCAGGTGCCAGTACGTGAAGAATATCTAGTTCCGATTTACCAAGCATTTGAACGCCCAACACCAGCAGGTGCTATTTCTCAGTTTATTCAGGCTGCAGTCGATGCAGGTATTGCGCGTGGTGCAATTGAAGAAACGATTCAATACGTCAAAAATCACAGCCGTGCATGGATTGATTCAGGTCTGGAAAAAGCCAGTGATGACCCTTACACCATTGCAAATATTGGTGACTTAAAAATCAAACTGCGTGCAGCAGAAGCGGTCCTTGACTTGGCTGGAGATGCAATTGATCAGGCGATTGCTGACACCACCGAAGAACATGTAAACCAAGCAACACTATTGGTTGCCGAGGCAAAAGTACTCACCACAGAAATTGCTATTTTGGCTGCCAATAAACTTTTTGAGTTATCGGGTACGCGTTCTACTTTATCTGAACTCAACCTTGACCGTCACTGGCGCAATGCCCGTACCCATACCTTGCATGACCCTGTGCGTTGGAAATATCACATTGTCGGTAACTACTACCTCAATGGAGTTCAACCACCTCGTCATGCATGGAGTTAAATTGAAGAAAAAACAAAATTAGGAGAATAACGATGACAACAGCTCAAATTGAATTAGAAGAACTATCGGTAGGCGCGGATTATGAAAAGGTTGCAAACAGATTTCGTCCTATTTTTGAGAAAATTGCGCAAGGTGCAATTCAACGGGAAAAAGAGCGAATCTTACCTTTTGAACCGATTCAGTGGTTAAAAGAAGCTAAGTTGGGTGCTGTACGAGTACCCCGTAAATATGGTGGAGATGGGGTTTCATTACCTCAACTGTTCCAGCTTTTAGCAGAGTTAGCAGAAGCTGATTCCAATATTGTACAAGCTTTACGTGGTCATTTTGCATTTGTTGAAGACCGCTTGGTTGCTCATAAAGAGCATTCGCAAGAAGTCTGGTTTCAGCGTTTTATACAAGGCGATTTAGTCGGAAATGCATGGACAGAAGTTGGAAATGTACAGATTGGTGATGTCGTTACACGTGTCACCAAAGACGCTTCGGGTAACTTGGTGGTAAATGGTGAAAAGTACTATTCAACTGGCAGTATCTTTGCAGACTGGATTGATTTATTTGCTTACGATGAGGTAAATGACCGTCATGTGATTGCTGCTATTTACCGTCATGAAACAGGTGTAAGTGTGCTTGATGATTGGGATGGCTTTGGTCAAAAGACAACCGGCAGTGGTACTTTAAAAGTACATCAAGTTCATTTGCCAGCTTCAAACCTCATTCCATTTGACCAACGTTTTAAGTATCAAACCGCTTTTTATCAGGTGGTGCATCTTGCAACATTAACAGGTATTGCGCGCGCTGCAGTCGAGACGTTCAGTCAGGAAATTCGTGAACGCAAACGTATTTTTAGTCATGGTAATGGTGACTTGGTTCGTCACGACCCACAAGTTTTACAAGTGGTCGGTAAGGCCTCAGCTCAAGCTTATGCAAGTGAAGCAATCACCTTGAAAACGGCCGAGGCATTACAAAAGGCTTATGAAAGCCATTTTGCCGAGTCTGAAGTGAAAGAGCATCAGTTTAATGTAGATGCCGAGCTTGAGTCGGCACAAGGGCAGGTCGTGATTTCCAATTTAGTGCTTGATTTAACAAGTCAGTTATTTAATGCATTAGGTGCATCAGCAAGTAGCCAAGCGAAACAACTTGATCGTTTCTGGCGTAATGCGCGTACTGTGTCTTCACATAATCCGCTTATTTATAAAGAAAAAGTGATTGGAGATTGGGAAGTAAACCGTACGGATTTACCTTTTGTCTGGCAAATTGGAGCAAGCCCGCGGGCAAAGTCTGCATAAAATAAAAAAGCCGATATTTCATCGGCTTTTTTATTAGGTTTGACTTAGGCGCTTTGTATTTAGGTAGAGCCGTGAGAGCAGTAAAACACAGGCGATACTTAAACCAATAATTAAACCAAGCCATACGCCAGCTACGCCCCAATGGGTATAACGTGCCAAATAAAGCCCGATTGGGAAAGCGATCACCCAATAAGCCATTAGGGTAATCCACATCGGTGCTTGAGTGTCTTGCATACCTCTTAAACAGCCGGCAGCACTGACTTGTAGAGCATCCATCAACTGATACCCCATTGCAAACCAGAGTAAATACATGGCAACAGGTACAACGTCTATATCCTGAGTATAAACCGAGACAATTTGTTCACGGCCTAAGGCAATAAAAGACATAGTCAATAGAGCAAAAAATACTGCTGTGCTTAGACCAATCTTTTGTACTTGGTACATGGAAGCCCAGTTCTTTTCACCATAATACGTTCCCACGCGAATGGTTAAGGCAATTGCAAGTGATAGCGGAATCATAAACAACACAGAAGTAACTGAAATAGCCACTTGATGTGCAGCAATAAACACTTCACCTAATGGGCTAAGGACTAATGCACCTGTACTAAAAATACTCACTTCAAAGAACACTGCTAAACCAATTGGCAAGCCAAGCTTTAAAATTCTTTTAACCCAAGTCAGGTTAATTTTGTCAAATCTACTAAAAATAGAAGTATTTCGATAAGCAGAAGCTTTATAGATATAGCCTGCTAAAGTGATCAGCATGAGCCATTGTAAAATGGAGGTTGCAAAGCCACAGCCTGCACTACCTAAGGCTGGAATTGGTCCTAAGCCATGCATAAAAATCATGTTAAGCGGGATTAAAACCACTAAGGCCAATAAGCTAATCGCGGTTACAGGACGTGGGTGGCCTAAAGCTTCTGAATAGCCACGTAGCGCTGCGTACATAGTTACAGCAGGCATACCTAAACCAATAGCATGCAAGAATAAACTTGCTTTAGGTCTTAAGCTTTCTGGAACACCGAATACGTGTAAGAAAAAAGGCATAAGCTGCAAAATGAGCATAGCCATTACACCTAAAATGATGGCAACCCATAATGACTGACGAACAATCACAGGAATTTGTTCTGTATTTCTAGCGCCTTTTGCCTCTGCAACTAACGGCGTAGTTGCAATCATGATTCCACTAAACAGAAGCATAATGGGAACCCATAAACCTACACCTACCGCAATAGCGGCTAAGTCTGCGGCAGATAAATGCCCAGCCATAATGGTATCAATTAACCCGAACCCTGCTTGAGCAAACTGCGTAATTAAAATAGGTAACATTAAATGGAAGAGTTGTTTTAATTCAGCCCGAAACGACGTGACATTCGACACAAAAGGTACTCTTTATAAATATAAAAATGAAACTAGCGCTGCAAGGTGAGTAACACACCAACAAAGATGACTACTCCACCAAGAAACCGTTGCCATGTAACAGGTGTCTTTTCGGTACCTAACCAGCCAAAATGATCAAGTAACATAGAAATGACCAATTGTCCAAAAACGACTCTTCCATTTAATGT